>CAXUIR010000038.1:0-10310 GCA_964251005.1 uncultured Acetobacteraceae bacterium
GTGTAGAGCCGGGTCGACAGCGCCGTCAGCCGCTCCGCCCGGATGCGGACGGGCTGGGCGAGCAGGGTGGGCCCAAGGCGCGCGCCGACGCGGGTCAGGCGGCGCTCGTGCAGGGCCGCGTTGCGGTCCAGGGCGGCGGCGAGCCGGCCGGCGGCCAGGTCGAAGCGCTGGCTGGCCAGCGCCAGCAGGTCGGCAGGCCGCCCGAGGCCCCGCCCTGCGGAGACCAGCCGCGTGCGCCGCGTCTCCAGCTGGTGATGCGTGCAACGGTAGGTCCGCCGGGCGTAGTCGAGCACCAGGGCGCGGAGTTCGCCGAGCACCGGGGTGGCGATCTCCGCCGCCGCCGTGGGCGTGGGCGCCCGCCGATCGGAGACGAAGTCGATCTGGGTCGGGCCCGTCGCGGGCCCGACCGCCGAGATCCGCGGTCGGGCGCTGGCCGCCGCGGCCCGGGCTGCGGCATGGGCCGGGCCTGACCGGTTGCATCGACCGCTTCGGCCCGGACCACGTCGATGGTTGGGCCCAGCACCCTGACCGGCCGACCGCGAAGGTCGTGCTCGAGCTGTGGGAGGACGCGGAGAAGGCAGGGTCGCTGACTGCCGAATTCTGGCGCAAGGACCTGGAGGAGGCGCGCCAGGGCGACGGGCGCTGGAGCCTGCACGCTGCCCTGCCGAACGCGCTGCGCGACGGCCGCGTCCATCTCCTGCGCCTGACGCTGCCGGACGGCACGCCGGCGCTGGGCCAACCGGTGCTCGTCCAGCTTGCGCAACATGACGAACCCGCCAATGCCGGCCTGCGCCCTTCGGTGGTGGAGGGAGAGCGGACCACCCTGCGCCATCGCCCCGCGCGCGCGGCGCCGCCCGAGGTGATGTTCAGCATCATCGTCAACTTCTACAACATGACCCGCGAGGCGGAGCGCACGCTGACGTCGCTGACGCGCGGCTACCAGCGCGGCATCGGTGACCTGCGCTACGAAGTCCTGTGCATCGACAACTTTTCCGACCCGCCTCTCGGCGCGGCGTGGGTGGCCGCCTTCGGCGCCGAGTTCCGCCTGGTCCGCCCGTCGCGCAGGCTGGCCTCGCCGTGTGTGGCGCTCAACGAGGCGGCGGCGCAGGCGAGCGGGCGTTACCTGGCGATCATGATCGACGGCGCGCACATCCTGACGCCCGGCACGCTGCGTGAGGTGTGGGACGCGGTGAGCGAGGCGCCGGACGCTGTCGTGGCACTTCGGCAATGGTTCGTCGGCGGCGACCAGCGCTGGCTCGCCGAAGTCGGCTACACGCGCGCGCAGGAAGACCTGCTGTTCGACAAGATCAACTGGCCCGCCGACGGCTATCAGCTGTTCCGCGTCGGCGCACCGATCTGGGAGAGCCCAAACCACTGGTTCGATGGCCTGATCGAGAGCAACTGCCTGTTCGTGCCGGCCGGGCTCTACAACCGGATCGGCGGCATCGACGAGAGCTTCGACGAGCCGGGTGCCGGTTACGCGAACCTCGACCTGTTCCGCCGCGCCGCCGACGCCTCGCCTGAACCCGTCGTGGCGCTGATCGGCGAAGCATCGTTCCACCAGTTCCATGACGGCACGACGACGAACGTCGGCACCGCGATCAAGGAAGCCCGTGTTCGCGCCTACGAGAACCGCTACGTGATGCTGCGCGGCAGGCGCTTCGCGGGCGTGGATCCTGTCGACATCCGGGTGCGCGGCCAGCTGCACACCTTGCAGGCGGTCATGACCCGGCAGCGGCCGCTCTCGCCAGCCCGCATCGGTGTGACCGACCGCACCCGCATTGGCGTGCCGGCGATCCATTTCGACGAGAGGGCACAGGAATACCTGCAGTCAGCCTACGTCGAGTTCGGCCTGCACGAACGCGCCAGCTGGCTCGGCCACAGGCTGGACATGGCGCCGAGCGACGCACTGACGATACAGGAGCTGGTGCTCCGGCTGCAGCCGAGCCGCATCGTCGTCGTCAACGCGGCACCTGGCCTGCTCTGGCTGCTCGACTCGTTGCTGCGCGTGAGCAGCCAGCCGGACTGCCGCATCGTCGCCGTGAACGCCGTCGCACCCGCCGAGCGTCCCGGCGCCGTGCGGATGATCGAAGGCCGCGCTGACGCGTGGCAAACCCAGGCTGCCGTTGCCGACGCCTTGGACACCGACAACGGCGTGCTCGTGCTGTTTGCACCCGACGCGGATGACATGCTGCCGGTCGGCGCCCTGCGTGCGTTCTCCCGCTTCGTGACGTGCCGGTCGTACCTGGTGTTCCTCGGCACGTCTCTGGGACAGCCCTGGCTCGGCTACTCGAAGCGTTGGTACATGGCGGCGATCCGCATGCTTCTGGAACGCGAGCCGTTCGTGATAGACTTGCAGTGCAACGTGCACATGGCCAGCACGTCGCCACTGGGCTACCTGCAGCGCATGGAGCCCGCTACCGACGTTGTCGGCGTGCATTAGGTGCTGGCCGAATGGTTTGTGACGGCTTGCACGCTGCAAGTAATACCAACGGCCATGGATGCTCACTCATCGACGTTCAGCAAGGAAGGCAAGGCCTTCTTTTCTGAAGAAAAGAAGCAAAAGACTTTTCCTCCGGCTGTCGCGGTATTTTCCTGCACCGCGTGCCTAGAGGCGCGCAAAAGTTTCAAAAAGGACCAAAAAACTTTGACTCCGCTGTCGCGTGCTCGCCGGATAAGTCCGCGACAGCGGAGGCAAAAGTTTTTTGGTCCTTTTTTTCAAAAAAGGACTGCTTGCTTGCTTCGGAACGGTCAATCCACGCCCGGTGGCATGACCGGTCAAGACCTGAAACCGTTGGTGTAAGACTTCGGATCGCTCGTATTGTTTGCAGTAGGCCACATTTAGAAGGTCAAGCGCGCTATGCACCGTTTTTGGTCCCGCTACATCGGACCGTTGATCGAAGCCGCTGCGCCGCGTCAGATGACCGAGATCGGCGCGGAGTTCGGCTGGAACACCGAAAAAGCGCTCGAATACTGCCGGCGCAGCGGCTGCATCCTCGAGGTGGTGGATCCTGCCCCGCATCCCGCCCTGCACGAGGTGCTGGCGCGCTACGTGCCGGAACACCGCTACCATCCGCTGACGAGCCTCAAGGCCATCCCGCTGCTGCCGGCGGCCGACCTCGTGCTGCTCGACGGCGACCACAACTGGTTCACCGTCTACCACGAACTGCAATTGCTGTTCGCGCGCGCGGCCGAGACCGGCGCCGCCCCGCCCGTCGTGCTGCTGCACGACATGGGCTGGCCTTACGCGCGTCGCGACATGTACTATGATCCGGACACGGTGCCGGCCGGCGATCGTCATCCGTTCGCGCGCCGCGGCATCGTGCGGGGGCAGTCGGCGCTGTCGGATGCCGGTCTGAACGGTGCCTTCAACAACGCGTTGCACGAGGGCGGCCCACGCAACGGCGTCCTGACGGCGGCAGAAGATTTCGTCGCTGGCTGGCCCACCCCGGTTCAGCTGACGCGCTTGCCGTTCTTCAACGGGCTCGGCATCTTGGTGCCGCAGGAGCGTGTGAGCGGAAAACTGCAGGCGGTGATCGACGGTTTCTTCAGCCCCGCCTCGCTGCTGGAAACCTGCGAGGTGCTCGAAGCCGACGGCATGAAGGTGCGTGCGGACCTTGCGGCGCAGCTTCTGACGCTGACGCAGCGGACCGACGCACTCATGAATGCGCGCCGCCGGGTTGTCGAGCTTGAACAGTGTCTGGCGCGGGTGACGGATCGCGTGGTGTCTGCGACGTAGAGGAAGCTGCCTGCCGGGGTTAGTGGCCGCCCCGGTTTATGCCACCGGATGCCGATGCTGGCTTTTACAGGCAAGCCAAGCGGTTCTTTTTTGTAAAAAGAACCAAAAGACTTTTGCTCCCACGCTTGCGCCACAGCGAGGCTTGGTTCTGCCAGCGTGCGTGATTGCATTAGCGTCCGTTACCTTGATGCAGGCGCGGGAGTAAAAGTTTTTTGGTCCTTTTCAAAAAAGGACTGCTTGCTTCTATGTGTCAACCCGAAGCGTGCCGCTGTGATATCGGCGGCTCTGGATGCTCACCCATCGAGGTCCGGTAAGAAAGGCAAGGCCTTCTTTTCTAAAGAAAAGAAGCAAAAGACTTTTGGTCCGGCTGTCGCGGTATTTTCCTGCTATGCGCGCTCAAGGGGACAAAGATTTTTTGGTTCTTTTTTTAAGAAAAGAACCGCTTGCTTCCTTATTACTGGTCAAGATCGAGACCATTGGTGTGAGACTATACTTGAAAAAGGCGAACGTTTCCTTCTCAGGAAACAGTAAAGAACTTCGCTCTAAGCTGTCGCGGACTGCTGAAGCTTAACGCCTGTCATGCCACTTGTGTATCGCACGGCCTGCTGGATGTGCGGGAGACAGCAGAGCCTCACAGAAGCGGTCGCCACCGTGTTGCGAACCACCATTGGATACAGGCTTGTCCAATCGGCAACTTCAGGTCCTCGATGATCCGCCGGAAGACGCCGACTTCAGGTCGGATCGGATACCACAACGGCACACCCTCCGGCTTCACAGGATGCCACAACGTGTTTTTCCGCGGCAGAACTCTCCGGATGTTGGGACGGAACACGAAGTTCCCCGGTGAGTGACTGTAGCTTGCGTTGTTGGCGAAGTAGAAGCGGTTTCGGTTCTCCGGTCGGACAAACGATCCGCTGCCGCCGAAATCTTCCAACTGCTGCCCGTGCTGCGCCGCAACCGTCGGCATGGTGATCTCGTAGTGGCCGCCCAAACCTGCCCGATAGTCACTGTCGAGTGCGTCGAGCAGGATTGGGCTGAGGCGGCAAAGAGGAAAGAAGCCTTTGACCAGCCGTTCCTTTTCCCATGCCATCCCGTCCGGCACGACGAGAGGTGGGTAGCCAATATTCAGCTTGTGCGGAACCTTGCTGATGTATTCCTGGATCGCGCCGATGATGCTGGCGTTACTGGCGCGAAAATGTTCGAACAGCCGGCCCCAATGTCCCTCGAAATGCACGTCGTACTCGACGAACCAGTATTGCAGGAAGTTCGGCATCCGGCGCTTGAACTCGAGAAAAACCAAGTCGAGGTTGCCTGCCATCACCCACGGGCCCGGGTGACATTTCTGCGGGTAGGGCAGACGAAAGACATCCTCGCGGGACACCCGGACGACCCGGTCAGCCTCGATGGGCGGATCCGGTTCCCCTGCGTCCGCACTCAGGAGAAACGTCACGTCGTGGTCGGCCGGCGCCTCGCGTCTGAGCCGGTCGAATACGAGCTGGATCTCTGGCGTCCAGACGTGGCTGACGAGTGCTACGCTGATAGATGGCAAAAACAGGACCTCACGATTTTCGCGAAGCTTTCAACGCAAGCTTGTAGACTTGGTCGCTTACCTCCCGCACTATGCGGCGGCCGCGTGGCAAAGCCACCAGTGCGAGGAGAAACGCTGCGTAAGCACAGATGACGCCGAGCGCCAGGCTGGCAACCCCGGGAAGGTCTACCGTGCTGATCTCGCCTGCCACGGCGAACGTGATTGCGACGGCGAACATGAACGGCGCCAGGAGATCAAGGATGTCCCGCAGGCCGACCGGGCCGGTTCGTGTCACACCCCGCAGCAACAGACATATCTCGACAAGCCCTGCGGCGACATAGCCCGCAGCAACGCCTTGCGGACCCCAGGGAAGCCCGCAAACAAAGCAGGCCATGAACAGCGCTGACGTCACCAGTCCCCAATTGCGCATCTCGCTCGTGCGGCCTTGGCTGATGAACAACCAACCCGTGCTGCTGCCGACCGGGGCTACGAACATGTCTACACCCAGGATCGCGAAAACCGGGGCAACGCCTGCCCACCGCGCGCCGAGTGCCACGACGGCGAGGGTGTGGCTGTTGACGATCATGAAGACCAGGCCTGGATAGACCAACAGCAGGATGGTCTCCACCATGCGCCTGTAGGCTTGTCTGTACACGTCCGGCTGATCCTGCGTGCGCGACAACAGCGGCAACGCCACGCTGCCGAACGGCGCGCAAACCTGCATGAACGGAACCAACATGAGCTTGGTAGCCCGGTCGTATAATCCGAGTGGCTGTTCGCCGGAAAATCGCCCGAGAAGAACGTTGGCGCTGCTGCGTGAGAAGAAGTTGACGATGTTGAAACCGGTCAGGTTGCCGCCGAACTGCAACAACGGCCTGAACTCGGCCACCGGCCCAGGGCGGCCCGGCAACCAGCGGCTGAAACTCCAGGCGAGCACCAGCATGGCAACCGATGTGCCGACCTGGTTTATGACGAGCGCCCAGTAGCCCGCGCCGGTCAGCGCCGCCCCGATACCGCAGGCAGATCCCACCACGAAGCTGATCACGTTGACCGCTGCGAGAGAGCGGAACCGCATGTGACGGTTGAGAAGTGCCAGGTGCTGGCTGAAAAATCCGCCAAGGACGAACATGGCGCCGGAAGCAACCATGACCCCTGCTGCCCTGGGATCGCCGTAGAACCGGGCGACCAGCGGCGCACATGCGACGCAGACCCCCGACAGCAGCAAGCCGGCAACGACGTTCAGCCAGAACAGGAAGCTGAGCTGCCCTTGCGAAATTGTCTTCATTTGGATCGTCGCCTGCGTCAGACCCAGATCGGCAAACAGCTGAACGAACGCGATCACCGGCGTTATCATCGCCACCAAGCCGAAATCGCTGGGCAGCAACAAGCGGGCAATGGCGATCTGGTAGGCGAAGCGCAGGACAAACAGCAGCAGCTGCGACGCAAGGTTGGCTGCGACGCCGTTGATTGCGGCGCCTTTCAGGCGCGTGCGCTCGTCGCCCTCGCCTTCCGAGGCAGCGACAGCTCCGGTATCGGCGACGACCACCTCCATCCTACGACGCGTGCCCATTCGGCGCGTCGGCGAGCAGCCGGCCGCGCGTGATCATCGCCGCGACCGCGGCGTGGATCGCCTCTGGTCGGTAGTTCATCTGCTGATACGTCCGGGCCTGCTCCGCCAACGCCTCTGCCAGGTCGGGATCTCGCGCTAGAGAGACGAGCGCAGCGGCGAACTCGTCCATCGTGTCGGCGAGAAGAAGCTGTTGCCCGCCCTCCAACCCCATGCCTTCCGCGCCCATCGACGTGGACACGACCGGACGCCCGTAGGCCATGGCTTCAAGTATCTTGATGCGTGTGCCGCTACCGAACAATATCGGCACGATGACCACGTCGCACTGCTCGTAGAACGGCTGCAGGCTCGGCACGTTGGCGTGCAAGGCAAACCCGTGTCGCTCGGCAAGAGCAATGATTGCAGGCGGCGGATTGAAGCCCACGATGGTGAGCGTGATGCCGGGCACGGTCACGAGCAGTCCCGGCCAGGCTTGCTCGATGAAGGTTTGTAGCCCTGAGACGTTGGGTCCAAACCCGAGGTTGCCCACGAACAGCACGGCAAACCGCCCGTCGCGCGGACGCGGCGGCAGCAACTGGCGGTCGAGGACGTTGGGTATTTTCGAGACTGCCGTGCCCGGGTTGGACTGGCGGAGGCTGGCCACGTCCTCATCGGTGCAGACGCTGACGCCGTGCCAGGACCGGGCGATCCGCTGCTCCGCCTGCGCGATGAGCCGCGCGTCTAGGGGGGCCAACGCACGCCATTGACGACCCATGATGCCACCTTCGTTGCGGATCTGCCGGCGGCGGTATTTGGACATGATGTCGTCGTAGTCGACCAAGCGAAGCGGTGCCGAGAGAAATCCCTTGTCGATCAGCGCCTGGACGATCACTGCCGAACACAGCCGGCCGGCGAAAACCATGTCGGGATTTCGGATTGGCAACTGGCTGGCGATGGCGGACAGCTCGCGCCGCGACAGCCTGGGCGCTTCCTGGCTGCGCATCCGGAGGATGTTCGCGAAGTCAGGATGCAGTACGCCAAGCAGCTTTCGACGGTTCGGGTTCCAGCCTGCAATGTTGATCCGCGTCACCGACTCGACCAGAGGTTCAAGGCTGGCGAGAGACGTGCTCAGGCAATCCGCATCGACGTCGCGGAAAACCAGCACGAAGTGCAGCCGCCCATGTGGCCGCAACGCCTCGACCAAGTGCCACATGCGTTGCGAGCCGCCATGGCCGTTCGGGTCGGGCGGCATACGCATGACACAGAGTATCTGCGGCTGCCTGTCGTCCGGATGTGCTGCCAAAGGCTCGACGCGTCGGTCGATCAGCGTTGTCATAGCTACAGACGTTAACCTCGTCGATCGGCGAAGATGATAGGTCGCCAACCAGGCAGGCCGCGCCTTGGCTAGTCGATTTTGCTGCGTTGCACTAGGCCGAGGACGTCGCCATCCGCATCGGCCCGCCTCACCCTTGTTTCGCGGAGAGGCGGGGACGGATGATAGCCGCAGGCGCCGCGACCGCTACGCACACCTTTGTGTGACATCTGGTTGGTGGCGGCGCCGCGGACGGCGGCGACGAACGGTTGGTGTCGTGTGGCCGGGCCGTGCTAGTAATCCACCTGGGTGAGTTCAGTAGGTCGAGTAGCCGAACGCGTGATTGGCCTTTCCAACATCGGCGCCGCCGCGTCTCACCTGCGCTCCCGGATTCGGTCGGGCATCCATGGCGTGGCCGACGGACTGGTCAGCCTGCGCCTCGTGGGACCCTCCGTGGTGCGGTTGCGGCGGCGCACGCTGTCACGCTCCGGCCCGGTGGCACGAATTCTGCTGCATCCGAACCCGTTCGCCAGCC
This sequence comes from uncultured Acetobacteraceae bacterium, assembly GCA_964251005.1. Classification (GTDB taxonomy): domain Bacteria; phylum Pseudomonadota; class Alphaproteobacteria; order Acetobacterales; family Acetobacteraceae; genus BOG-908. The sequence goes on from CAXUIR010000038.1 coordinate 8,661, forward strand.
CGGCGCGCGCCGCCGTGGCTAACATCGCGCGGGATGCCGGTCTTGGCGACGTGATACTCTGCACGCCGGGTTTGCGCGCGGTCAAGGCGGGCAATCCCACCGGACGGATACGGTTCTACACCAACGCCCCCGACCTCGTACGCGGGCTTGCCTACATCGACGAGGTGCTGCCGTTTGCCGACCGGCCTGACGGCAGCCTCTATGTCGACTACCTGAAGCTGGTACCATCGCCTGTGCACCTGGCACGCCTTCTCGGCGACCGAATGGGGGTGGACGTGGTCGACACGCAGCCCGACTGCGTGGTCGACGACGTGCTGGTGCAGCGGTTCCGACGCGACTGGGCGCACCTGCCGCGCCCCTGGGTCGTCGCGTTGCGTCGCGCCAGCCGCTTCACCCCCAACAAGGACTGGCCTGAAGAGTCCTGGAGCGCGCTGCTCGGCAGCGTGAGCGGTTGGGCAAGCGTGATCGAGATCGGCACGCAGGAACCGGGCCGCACGCCGGTGACGGTTGCTAACAGTCTGGACCTGCGCGGCGACACCAGCATCGCCGAGCTCGTTGCGATTATGGCAGCAGCCGACATCCACGTGGGCCCGGTATCAGGTCCGATGCACATTGCCGCTGCGGTGCGCACGCCGTCGGTGGTGATCATCGGCGGCTACGAACATCCGGTCAACGCGCACTACGCCGGCAACACGGAGTTCTACACGCCGGTGCCTTGCGCGCCGTGCTGGCTGCGCGAACCTTGCCCGTTCGACCTGAAATGCCTTCGCGCGATCACGCCGGGGCACGTCGAAGACGCCATCAGGACGATCTGGGACAGAATCAAACCAGGCGGCTGATTGCAGCAGCCCTGAACCCTCAGCAAGCAAGGCAAGGCCTTCTTTTCTGAAGAAAAGAAGCAAAAGACTTTTGTCCCTGCTGTCGCGGAGTCTCCTTCAGCGCGCCCAAGGAGACAAAAGTTTTTTGGTTCTTTTTTTCGAAAAAGAACCGCTTGCTTGCTTGTCACCGGTCGAGATTAGAAACGGTCACTACAAGCCGTCGCCCCATCAAGCCGAGCCTGCCGAGCGGTAAATGATCCACGACCTCGCGGAACGTCGCAGGTGCCACCAGCCGAAGTCCGATGACGTAGAAGACCGGCCCAAGCACGCCGATGAGCACGACCTGGCCGATGCGGCTTCCCGAGACGATGGCGCTGCCCGCCAACAGGGTCGCCGCACCGATGGTGACAAACCCCAACGTCAGCGGAACGACGTAGATCTGCAGGATGTCCGCCATTCGCATCGCGTGCCGGAACACCAGCCAGGAGTTCAACGGCTTGATCAGCGCGTAGAACAGCGAAACGCCGATGGCGACGCCCACCGCACTGCCGAGCCAAACACCCAGCAGGACACAGACGAAAAACGGCGGCGTGAACATCGCCACCAGCCGCACGTCTCGCTTGAACTCTCCGCGTGCGATGAGCAGCGCGCCGGCCACCCAGGCCAGTGCATCTCCCGGCAGGCCCAGACTGAGGATCTGCACCAGCGGCACTGCGCCGTCCCAACGGTGGCCGAACATCAGGTGCAGCAGTGGCGGCGCCTCCGCCGCCTGCAGGAAACAGACCGGCGTGATCGCGTAGGCGAGGATGCGCGAGGCCCGCAGGGCCGCTTC
>CAXUIR010000038.1:10320-12020 GCA_964251005.1 uncultured Acetobacteraceae bacterium
GCTTCCATCTGCCGCCCAGCATCGTCCTCGAGCTGCCGAAACGCCGGGAACAATACGCCGCCGAAACTTCCCGCCAACATCTGTAACGGCTGTGCCGCCAGACGGAACGCAAAGAAATACACGCCGACAACGGTCTGCGACGCCAGCAGGCCCAATACGATGTAGTCTCCCTGGTTGACTGCCGCGTTCATGACCCGCGTGCTCAACACCATCAGCCCGCTGCCGACCAGGTGACGGTACTGCAGGCGCCTATGACCCGGACGGATCTGCAGCGGCGCCTTGCACCAGAAGATGACCGCCTTGATCGCCGCGGCAAACGGCAGCGGAAGAACAAAACTGTAGGCGCCCAGGCCGAGTGCGGCGCAGGCGATGGTGGCCAACTGTATGGCCAGCATCTCGATGGTAGCGTAGCTGCCGAGGTAGCGGAAATCCAGCTCCGCCCGCAGCTTCACGACGGGCACGGTCGACGCGGCGCCGAGCGGAAGGTTGATGGCCAGAACGGCGATCAGCCCGGTGAGGCTCGGCGCATGGTAAAGCCTCGCTGCGATCGGGCCGGCTGCCAGCATGACGGCCATGCCTGCCAACGCGAGCGCTAGGCTGCTCCAGAACGCCGGCGCCACCCAAAGCCGTATGTGGCGCGACCGGGTGAGCAGCACGTCATCGATGCCGAAACTGACGACCGCGGTGACCAGCGACGTGACGGTGTAGGCCAGGCCGATCTGGCCGAACGCTTCCGGCATCAGCAGCCTCGCCAGCACGATCTGCCCGAAGAAGCTGGAAAGCCGGCCGGACAGGCCCTGAAACAGTAGCCAGAGGAACCCGGTGGCGGTGGTGCGTCGGAGCGTCGTCTGCATGGCCCGGCTTAACACGCTAGGAGGAATTGTGCTTCATTGCCTGTCTGACAGGCGCCCCTGACGCCGCGCACCGAACTCATACCGGGCTGCGTTGAGGCTGACAGGAGCAAGGCAAGCAAGGCCTTCTTTTTTGAAAATAAGAAGCAAGAAACTTTTGCTCCTGGGCCTGCGCCACGGTGAGGAATGGTTCTGCCAACATGTGTGCTTGCATCAGCGGCCGGCACCTTGACGCAGGCTTGGGGATAAACCCCTTTCACCATCAGGGGCGGCTTGCTTTTCGATGTAGCAGTCTCGAAGCTCGCTGGCATAACACTGAAAAGCAGAAAACCTCTCGTCTCTGCCGTCGCGAACTTTCCAACCGGCGCACCCCCAGAAAACAAAAGTTTTTTGGTTCTTCTTTCAAAAAAGAACCGCTTGCCTTGCCTGTCACCCAGCTGCCGCGACGTCGCCGTATCGCTCCGCATGCCAGGCCGCATAGGGCGTGTTCGCGACCATGCGCCGGTTGTAGTCGGGCGCCCCGTCCTGCCACCACACCGGTCCGCGCTCGCCGAGCGCCCGCTTGGCCGCGTCCACCCTCGCGCGTGCCGCCGCGACCGCGTCGGACTGGCCACGTGCATCCCGCACAGCCCGGCGCGCCGCCATCAACTCGCGAACCAGCGCGTCGTGGGTGTCGGTCGGCAGCGCCGGGTTAGCCAGGCGCCACAAGCGCGAGCGGACGACGAAGTAGCGGCCGTCGGGCGTGCGGGGATATTTGTCGGGCAAAACGACGCACACCCTGAGCTTAAGCAAGGAAGCAAGGCCTGCTTTTTTGAAAAAAAGCAGCAAAAAACTTTTGGTCCGGCTGTC
>CAXUIR010000039.1:0-11945 GCA_964251005.1 uncultured Acetobacteraceae bacterium
AGCCGCCCGCAGCCAAGCGAGAACAGCGTGTCCCCGCACAGCAGCACGCCGCCATCGGCGATGTAGAACGCGACGTGGCCGCGCGTGTGGCCCGGCGTGTCGATCACCGCCGCCGTCGCCCCGCCGAACGGCACGAAATCCCCCTCCGCCACCGCCACGTCGAGCCTGGGCAGCCGGTGCGCGTCGGCCGCCGCACCCACCACAGTGCAGCCGTAGCGGGCGCGCAACTCGTCGGCGCCGGCCACGTGGTCGGCGTGGTGGTGGGTCAGGAAAATCACGTCCAGCCGTCCGCCGGCAGCCTCCACCGCGTTGATGGCCGCCTGCGCGTCGGCCGGGTCGACGATGCCGACCGCACCGCTGCCCGCCTCCCGCAACAACCAGGCGTAGTTGTCGGAAAACATCGGCACGGCCTGGACGCTCACGCTCATAGCCACCACCTATCGCTCATATCAGACGAGCCTATCATCGCTTCGCGTTTCGCCGCACACTTAAGGCGCCCATGACACGACCGGCCCACTCAGATGGTCACCTCGCGCCCAGCTTCTACGCGGGCCCGACCGGACGGATGGCAGCCGCGGCGCTGCGCCGCCAGCTGCGACTGCTGTGGCCGGACCTCTCCGGCATGTCCGTGCTCGGCATCGGCTACCCGGCGCCGTTCCTGTCCTGCTGGTCGCACCAGGCCTATCGCTGCCTCAACGCCACCACCTCGCACCACGAGCCCCCGCCACCCGGCTCCTGCGCCGCCGACGCCACCCGGCTGCCGTTCCCCGACCTGGCGTTCGACCGCATCCTGGTGATCCACGGCGTCGAACCCGTCGCCCACGATTCGCGGCTGCTGCGCGAGATCTGGCGCGTGCTGAAGGACGACGGCCGCATCATCGTGGTCGCCCCCAACCGCACCGGACTGTGGGCACACCTGGACCACACGCCGTTCGGCCAGGGCCAGCCCTACTCGCCCGGCCAGATCAACCGCCTGCTGGCCAGCGCCATGTTCCGCCCCGAACGGCGGGAGACCGCACTCTACACGCCGCCCACTGCCTGGACCGCGGCGCTGCGCCTGGCCCCGATGTGGGAGTCGTTGGGCCGCGCGCTGTTCATGGACTTGGCCGGCGTCACGCTGACCGAGGCGGTGAAGGACACCTACGCAGCACTTCCCGTGCTGGCGACGAAGCGGCGCGTGGTGCTGTCGGAAGCGGCATGACTGCAGGGCGCGTCTAGGAAGCAAGCAAGGCCTTCTTTTTTGAAAAAAAGAAGCAAAAAACTTTTGCTTGTGGCGCTGCTGCGGGCGCTTCGATGTGTCCTGAGGCACGCGTCCGTTGCACAATGAAGATAGATTTCTGATGGCTTCACACGTTTCATCACGGTCTGGAATCATGACCGTGACAGGCTAGAGAAGCGGCTCTTTTCCTGGCGAAGAGCGACAACCTCAAATCCGAGGTGGCGCGTTGCAGAACCTTTCACGACGGAAAACAAGATTTTGACGATGATGGGGCACACTCGTGCCTCCAACCTAAGCCAAACCTTTGGCGATCGCTACGGTGGACGACTTACCCACCGCTCCAACACCACGCCCTGGTACACAACCCTTTTAGGCTTGTCATAACACCTCATAGTTAAATGTTGACGCCTGCTGTTGGAGGCGTATTTGCTGACGGCCACCCTCGGAACTACTCACATCAACCTGCGAGGAGATCGGCAAGAAGCTCTGGTTTTCGTGGACTGCGCACCCACTCGCGCTTCTGGTCAGGAGCGCTGCTTCACCCGAATCAGGCGTTCAAGTGCTGCGCTGAGGTCCGCCTTGCTATATGGCTTCTGCAACATTGCATAGGCATTGTAGGACGCTGAGATGCCGTCTCTGTTGTAGCCAGTGGAAAACACGAATGGCACACCATGAGCAACGAGTGCGTCCGCCACCGGATAGCTCTTCTGGCCGTTTAGATTTATATCAAGTATCGCTAAGTCGATAACCTCTGTATCAACGATAGCAAGCGCCTGGCTCACCCTTGCCGCCGGACCGACGACTTTGAAGCCTAACTCGGCCAGCATGTCTTCAAGCACCCAGGACACCATCACCTCGTCCTCCACAACGAGAATGCGGTGACCCGAGACTTGGCTACTCACTGTCAGACCATCCGTCGCCTTCGAGGAGTGGCATTGCGATCTGGCACGAAACGCCGGCCGGATTGTAGTCCAGACTCACTTCGCCGTTTAGTTCTTGGGCCAACCCGCGTTCGATCAAGCGCGACCCGAATCCTTTAGGACCCGGCGGCGGGACGGGCGGTCCGCCTCTTTCTTTCAGAGGATCCGCATTCTGCTTCCCCCGGAGGCCGAGTCGACCTTCCATGTTATGCTGACACGCCCGGAAGCGATCGAGAGTGCGCCGTGTTTGACGGCGTTCGTCGCCAGTTCATGGAACACCATGGCAAGGGATAAGGCGGCTTTGGGCTGTAACCAAACGTTGTCGCCAGCCGCGGTGATGCGCTCTCCATGGAGATCGTGGAGGCCAAACGGTTCAAGAATGCGGTCGATGACGTGTCTCAATCCCACCCGGTCCCAGGATGTCCGTCCGAGCAAGTTTTGCGCCTTGGAGAGAGCAATTATGCGATCTTCGAAAACGCGAAAGACCTGCTCGTCCGCGACGCCGACCAGCGTCTGCTTGGCAATGGCTAACACTGTCGCCAGCGTGTTTTGCGTGCGGTGGTTCAGCTCATCAAGCAGGAAACGTAGGTGATTCTCCTCCTTCTTGTGCCGGCTCATGTCAATTAAGGAGGCAAAGTGCTGCACGACCTCCCCGGCTGCGTTACGGACCGGGCTGATGAAAACGCTCGCGTAGAATATGCTCGCGTCCTTGCGGCGGAAACGGATTTCCGGGTCGCCGTCGTGAGGCCGTCCAAGAAACAAGGATTCGATTGTCTTCAGCGTGTCCGGATTGGCACCCTGCGCCAAGAGGAAATTAAAGCTTTGTCCCAGGACCTCATCTCGTCCGCACCCAGTCAGCTTAAGAAAGCTGCGGTTCGCGAAGACGATTGGATTGCCAGCCGTTTTGGCGTCGGTAAAGACCATAGCGATTCGTGTTGTTTGCGCAGCAACAACAAATGGACCGAGGTCCTTGGAAAAACTATCCACGTCAGCTTCGGCGGCTTTCTGTTCGGCGGACTTACTGTTTTCCTCCATGCCGAGCTCCTTTGCCGTTCGGGTCGGGGTTAAGCTGGAGGCCTCCCACTTCCTCCTTCTCCAGCAGTCTCAATGCGGCTCAAACAACCTCGCTGGCGCTCCGGTAACGGCTGGAGGCAACCGTCTCTGCGATGAAACGCTCAGCTCAGGCGCCACCGACCCGTTCATCGTCTTGCCATTAGTGTTCAGCAACCTTTGGCTCGTTTTGGTTGTGTGTCAAGCCCTGAAACAACCTTGGCCGGACTGCCGATTACAAGGCTGGTCCAGCGGGTATTCGTAGTACGCCACCAGGTGGACAACAGCACGATGTGCTTTGTAATGCTTTCTAGCGCATAGGCGCAGTAGTAGCCATGGGCAAGCAAGTTGCTGAACACTGAAAGAATTACGTCCGGCGGATGGCATACGATGTATGACGTGCACGGGCGGCGACGCAGGAGACATCGACGCGATCAGGCCGAGATTGATCTCGTTGAGCGGCATCTTGTCGGTAAATAGCGCGGCTTTAGGGACTGTGCCGAGCTGGGCCACACTTTGCAGGTAAGTAGTCAAACAGATTGTGAAATCGTTGTGGTGATTGCCCATCCAGAGTTCGGCCAGCGCGTCGGGGTAGATTTAGCGGGCTTACAGCATGCGCGGCATCAGCCTGGTAACCTCGGCCACGATAGGCAGATCGTCGCCGGCGGCGATCGCCGGGTGGGCGCTCAGTGTCCATTCGGTCAGCGTGCGCCAGAGCGCGGGAGGCCGAGCACGAACAGAGGCTGAGCCACGTCATGCCGCACGCCAACCCACGGTAGGTTCGCAGGCGATCCGCGATGAGGAAGCCGCGCAGACGTTGGGCGACGTGCTGGGCGTGCTCGGCGATGTAGGCTTGGTCGGTGGCTTCAAGCAGGCGGCGTCTGTCGGATCTCGATCGAACTGTTGACGACATCGCCGTTGCAGGCCGCGCTGTCCTTGATGTCGTGTTTGACACCAGTAAAAGGTCTGGTGCGGTTATATCCGACGATTGGAGCGGCCACCTGAGTCGTCAGTCTCGATAGGCTTTGCCTTTCCTCCCCGTATTGCAGGACTTCGGACCCTAGCACCTCTGGCAGGACATACGACGCCCCAGGCAGCCCTATCCGCGTCCCTCCCCGATCAAGCGCGACGCATCAGCCGTCCGCGACAGCCGAGACAAAACCTTTTTGCTTCTTTTTCTCGAAAAAGAAGGCCTTCCTTCTGCACAATGGCTCAGCCCGCACGGAGGACCAAAACCTGAGCCAGCGCCCCGGATCGGCACGCATCGAGCGCCACACCATCGACGCCGTGCCGGACGCAGACCGTCACGGCACCGCCCGCGCCCAGGGCCCGTTCTGGTTCGCCAGCAACTTCCAGTTCTTCACCGTCGCCATCGGCTTCATCGGCCCCTCCATGGGCCTCGGCGTCGGCTGGAGCGCGCTCGCCGCCACGCTGGGCGTCCTGTTCGGCACCGTGTTCATGGCCCTGCACGCCAGCCAGGGCCCGCATCTCGGCCTGCCGCAGATGGTGCAGAGCCGGGCGCAGTTCGGCTACCTAGGCGTGCTGGTGCCGTTGGCCGCGACCCTGGTGATGTGCACCGGCTTCAACATCGTGCAGACCAAGCTGGTGGCCGACGGCCTGCGCGCGCTGCTCGGCTGGAACCGGCCAACCGTCGCCATCCTGTTAGGCCTGGTCTCGTTCGCATTGGCCGCCTGGGGGCACGACTGGGTGCACCGCGCCTTCCGCGTGCTGTTCGTCGTCGGCATCGCCGTGGTGGGCGGGCTGACCCTGGCGGTGGCCTGCGGCGTGGTCGGCCCCGCGCCGCAAGCCGTGGTGCCGCATTTGGGCTGGTCCACGGTGGCGTTTGCCGCGCAGTTCACCGCCGCGGCCAGCTCCAACCTCACCTACGCGCCGCAGGTCTCGGACTACACGCGTTACCTGCCCACCCGCACGCGCACGGCGCCGCTGATCGCCAGCGTGTTCGCCGGCGCGTCCGGCTCGGCGATCTGGCTGATGGCGCTCGGCGCCTGGCTTGCCGGGCGCCTGGGTCAGTCCGACGCCCTGGTGGCGCTCAGCGTGTCGGGCAACGCCGTGCTGCCGGGCTTCGGCACCGTGCTGGTGATCCACAGCGTGGCCTCCATCGCGACCGTGCTGGCGCTGGACACCTACTCCGGCGCGCTCACCCTGGTCACCGCCGAGCACAGCATCACCGGCAGCGGCCTCTCCCCCGCACGGCGGCTCGTCTGGACAGCCGCGGTGGCCGCCCTCGGCACGGCGCTGGCGCTGCTGCTGCCCGGCAGCGCGGTCGACGCCGTGGACGGCATGCTGACCTTCATCCTCTATCTGCTGGCGCCGTGGACGGCGGTGAACCTGGTCGACTACTTCCTGATCCGCCGCGGCGAGTACGACGTGGCAGCGCTGTTCCAGCCGCACGGCATCTACGGACGCTGGAACACGGCCGGGCTCGGCGCCTATGTGGCCGGGCTGCTGGCCAGCGTCCCGTTCATGGTGATCACGCCGCTGTTCGTTGGTCCGCTCGCGGCGGTCATGGGCGGCGTCGACGTGGCCTGGTTGATCGGGCTTGTGGTCTCGGGGGTCGCTTATGCGATGCTGACAAAAGGAAGAAAGCAAGGCCTTCTTTTCTGAAGAAAAGAAGCAAAAGACTTTTGTCACGGCTGTCGCGGAGTCTCCTTCAGCGTGTACCCCAGGAAGCAAAAGTTTTTTGGTTCTTTTTTTCAAAAAAGAACTGCTTCCTTGCTTGCCTTTGCCCATGACCGGCTCCGAAATCGCCGTCATCGGCGCAGGCGTCACCGGCCTGTCCGCCGCCTGGTGGCTGGCGCGCGCCGGCCACACCGTCACCGTGTTCGAGCGCTTCATCGTCGGCTGGGAAGCGTCGGGCCGCAACGGCGGCGGCGCCACGCACTACCAGAGCCCGCTGTTCGCCGAGGAGCAGCGCCTATGGCCGTTGATGGACGACCTGCTCGGCTACCCCACCGAGTATCAGCGCGAGCGCATCGTCATCAACCTGACGCCGAGCGACGAGATGCGCTACCGGCTGGTGGCGTCGCTGGCGCGCGACATGGGCTACCACTCCGAAGAGCTCGACGTGCGGCAACTGCGCGAGCTGGCGCCGCTGGCAAGCGAGGCGGCGCTCAGCGCGCAGTACTTCCACTTCGGCGGCCACGCCAACCCGCAGCGCAGCGTGCAGGCTTACGCGTGGGCGTTGCAGGACCATGGCGGCCACATCTGCCAGCACACCGGCGTGGACGGGTTCGAGCTGCGCGGTGGCCAGGTGAGCGGCGTGCATGCCGGCGGGCGCGTGCACGGGTGCGACGCGGTGGTGATCGCCGCTGGACCGCAGACCGGGACGCTGCTGGCCGGGCTCGGGGTGGATTTGCCGTTGGCGTCCGCACGGGCGGAGATGATCGTGACGGAGCCGTTGCCGTTGCAGCCGGTGGGCGGGGTTGACGGCAACGGGCTGTACGGGCGCCAGACTCTGCGCGGCAACCTCGCCTATGGCGGCGGCCCGCACGAGTGGCTGGAGGACAGCGCGTTCCTGCAGCCGGCGCGTCCGACCACGCCGCTGCTGCGCAACATGTCCGCGCGGCTGGCCACCCTGTTTCCGCGCGCGGCGCATGCCCGCGTGATCCGCAGCTGGGCCGGCATCATCGAGAACACGCCGGACGGGCGCCCGGTGATCGACCGCCTGGCCTCGCCGTCCAACGTGACGGTGGCCACCATGTCGAGCGTGGGGTTCGGGTTGTCACCGGCGAGCGGGCGGGCGGTGGCCGACCTGGTCACCACGGGTGCCTGCAGTTTCGCCGACATCGGCAAGCTCGGCATCGGCCGGTTTGCCGGCCTGCCGGCGGGTTGGCGCGCGGCGCGCGGCTGGCAGACGATGGTGCCGGCGTGAGCGGGCGGTTCTCCTTCGTCTCGCTGCTGGCGCAGGCGGCGCGCGGGCAGACCGGGTGGAAGCCGCAATGGCGCAGCCCGGAGCCGCGCGCGTCCTACGACGCGCTGGTCATCGGCGGCGGCGGGCACGGCCTGGCGACCGCGTACTACCTGGCGAAGAACCATGGCCTGTCGAACATCGCGGTGATCGAGAAGAACTTGGTGGGATCAGGCAACGTCGGCCGCAACACCACCATCATCCGGTCGAACTACCTGCTGCCCGGCAACGTGCCGTTCTACGAAAAATCGTTGAAATTGTGGGAGGGGCTGGAGCAGGACATCAACTACAACGCGATGATCAGCCAGCGCGGCGTGCTGAACCTGTTCCACTCGGACGGCCAGCGCGACGCGGCGGTGCGGCGCGGCAATGCGATGCGCATGCACGGCGTGGACGCGGAATTGCTGACCCGCGAGGACGTGCGTGCGCGCCACCCGTTCCTGGATTTCGACACCGCGCGGTTCCCAATCATGGGCGGGCTGCTGCAAAAACGTGCAGGCACGGTCAGGCACGACGCGGTGGCCTGGGGTTACGCGCGCGCGGCTGACAAGCTGGGCGTGGACATCATCCAGAACTGCGAGGTGACCGGGTTGCGCGTCGAAGCCGGGTGCGTGGTTGGGGTGGAGACGTCGCGCGGGTTCATCGGCGCACGGAAGGTCGGGCTGGCAGTGGCGGGCAATTCCTCCCGCGTGGCAGCGATGGCGGGGTTGCGGCTGCCGATCGAGAGCCACGTGCTGACGGCGTTCGTGACCGAAGGACTGAAGCCGATGATCGATTCGGTGATCACCTTCGGCGCGGGGCATTTCTACATCAGCCAGTCGGACAAAGGCGGGTTGGTGTTCGGCGCCAGCGTGGACGGCTACAATTCCTACGCGCAGCGCGGCAACCTGCCGTGCGTCGAGGAGACCTGCGAGGAGGCGATGGCGCTGATGCCGAGCATCGGCCGGCTGCGGATGTTGCGCAGCTGGGGCGGCGTGATGGACATGACGATGGACGGCAGCCCGATCATCGACCGCACGCCGGTGGACGGGCTGTACTTGAACGCCGGCTGGTGCATCGGCGGCTTCAAGGCGACGCCTGCGTCCGGCTTGTGTTTCGCGCATCTGATGGCGACGGGGGAGCCGCATGCTGTGGCCTCGTCCTACCGGCTGGACCGTTTTGCAACCGGACGGCTGCTGGACGAGTCCGGTGGCGGTGCGGACGTGGTGCTGCATTGATGGGTGGCGTGTTTGCTGAAGTGTTGAGACGCCGCGTTGCTCTTGCGTCGGCGCGGGAGAAGCGCGCGTGGAAAATGAGAGATGCGCGCCTTGATGCCGGTTTGGGTATTTCAACACCAAGGACACCAAGAAGGCACCAAGCACACCAAGAAGAAAGCGAGAGCGGCTTTTGTTTCCAAGAGAATGTCACGACTATTGGCCTGATTCGGCAGGGAGTGACGACTGTCTGTAAGGGGGTTCGCGGAGTTACTCGGTATTTCGGTTGCGAGCACATCGGCACGCCTGTTGAAAACGAGGTCGGTCGGCGGGTCGCGCGTTCCGCCGTTCACAAGACGCCCCGTCTCCGTCTGAGCGACGTTTTCGCCTGCATTCAAAAGCAAACGTTGTTTTACACTGTCCTGCAAACAACCGGATGTATCGTTCCGATCAAGCGTCGCGGCCAGTCCTCCACAAGAAAAACGACGAACAAAACAGCCGGGACGAGCAAGTTGCCCGCTCTGCCCAGCCGCTCAACCACCGTTCCGCAGGTAACTCGCCGCCCTCCGAGCGATGCCCTCCCGCCAGCCCAGGAGCAAAAGTTTTTTGGTTCTTTTTTTCAAAAAAGAACCGCTTTCTTGCTCGCGTCCGCCTAGCCGCTCATGCGCCTCCCCTGCCCCTTCTGCGGCGAGCGCGGCATAGAGGAGTTCTCCTACGCCGGAGACGCCACCCTCTCGCGTCCCGGCGGCAACGCCGAGCAGGCCGCGTGGGTGGGTTACGTCTACATGCGCAGCAACCCTGCAGGCCCACACTGCGAGTTCTGGTACCACGCCTCCGCATGCCGGCAGGTCCTGCGGGTGGAACGTGACACGCGCACCCACGCGATCCTGTCCGCATGCCTCGCCTGACGCAGACCTTCCGCGCGCGCGAGGGCGGGCTGATCGACCGCACGCGGCCGGTCCGCTTCAGCTTCGACGGCCGCGAGATGGGCGGCTACTACGGTGACACGCTGGCCTCGGCGTTGCTGGCCAACGGCGTGCGGCTGGTCGGCCGGTCCTTCAAGTACCACCGGCCGCGCGGCGTGTTGTCGGCCGGGCCGGAGGAGCCCAACGCGCTGGTCGAGTTGCGCGAGGGTGCCGCGCGCGAGCCGAACACGCGGGCCACCACGGCGGAGCTGTTCGACGGGCTGGTGGCAACCAGCCAGAACCGATATCCCAGTCTGCGGCTAGATTTTCTCTCGCTCACCGGCGTGCTCGCCCCGGTGTTCGCCGCCGGGTTCTACTACAAGACGTTCATGTGGCCCAGCTGGCGGCTGTTCGAGCCGTCGATCCGCCGCCTGGCGGGATTGGGACGAGCCTCCGTGGAGCCGGATCCCGATCGCTACGAGGAGCTGGCGGCGGCGGTGGACGTGCTGGTGATCGGTGCGGGCCCGGCCGGCCTGGCCGCGGCGCGGGCGGCGGCGGAAGGCGGCGCGCGCGTGGTGCTCGCCGACCAGGACAGCGCGCTCGGCGGCCGCCTGCTGTCTGACCGGCGCAGCATCGACGGCCAACCCGCGCGTGCCTGGCTGGCGGCGGCCGAAGCGCGGCTGCGGGCGGCCGGCGTGCGCATCCTCACCCGCACCACCATCACCGGCGTGTACGATGGCGGCACCTATGCCGGCGTCGAGCGCGTCAGCGACCACCTGGCCGAGCCGCGATCCGCCGCGGGCCCCGGCACGGCGCCGCGCCAGCGCCTGTGGCGGATCGTGGCCCCCCGTGCGGTGCTGGCCACCGGCGCCATCGAGCGCCCGCTGGTGTTCGGCGGCAACGACACGCCGGGCGTCATGCTGGCCGGCGCCGTGCGCAGCTATCTCAACCGCTACGCCGTGCGCCCCGGCGCGCACGCCGTGGTGTTCGCCAACAACGACGACGGTGCGGCCACCATCGCCGACCTGGCCGATGCCGGCGTCGCGGTGGCCGGCCTGGTGGACTCGCGGCCGGACCCGCCGGAAGCGGTGCGCGCGCTTGCCGCCGCGTACGACGTCAGGCTGTTCGCCGGCGCCACCGTGCGGCAGGCGTCGGGCGGCAAGTTGCTGCGCCGCGTGGTCCTCGGCGGGCATGCGTCCGGCATCACGCTGGCGTGCGACCTGCTGGCCGTCTCCGGCGGCTGGAACCCGGTGGTCCACCTCGCTTCGCACCACGGCGGCAAGCCGGTTTGGGACAACACGATCGCCGCCTTCGTTCCCGGCGCCACCACGCCGGGCCTTTGCGTGGCAGGTGCTGCGGCCGGTCATCTCTGCCTCGCCGACGCGCTCGCCACCGGCGACGCAGCAGGGCGCTGCGCCGCCAGCTCGTCAGGCATAGCGGCGGCCGGGCGTCATGCTACCGCCTCGTCGCGAGCACCCGCAGTCGACGACCAAGCCAGACGCGGCGATGCCGGCCCGTTGCGACCACTCGCCGCCGCCCAGGCGACGGTTGAGGATGATGACGCCGGCCGATCGCGAGCTTCCCACACCGACGACGCAGCCGGACGCGATGACGCCAGCCTGCTGCAAATGCGAGCCAGAGAGGCGACGGCCGGGCCTGATGGCGTTGGCCCGCTACGCGCACCCGTCGAAGCCGAAGCGGTCGCGCAGGATGCAGCTGGCCCATCCCAGACGGACGCCGCAGGCGAGACGGCCGGGCGTGACGTTGCCGGCCAAAGCCAGGGACGCGCGCCGCACTTTGCAACCTCGCCCGAGAGCGCGGCAATCACCCCGCTCTGGCAGGTGCCGGACTCACGCGGCAAGGCGTTCGTGGACTTCCAGAACGACGTTACCGCAGCGGACATCGCACTCGCCGCGCGCGAGGGCTTCACCGCCGTCGAGCACCTCGAGCGCTACACCACCCTCGGCATGGCGACCGACCAGGGCAAGACCTCCAACGTCACCGGCCTCGCCCTCATGGCGGCACTCACCGGCCGCAGCATCGCGCAGACCGGCACCACCGTGTTCCGCCCGCCGTACACCCCCACCGCCATCGGCGTGCTGGCCGGCGCGCATCGCGGCCAATACTGGCGCCCCACTCGGCGCACGCCCGCGCACGGCTGGGCCGAACAGCACGGCGCGCAGTTCGTCGACGCCGGGGAGTGGCTGCGCGCCACCCACTTCCCGCAGGGCGACGAGACGTTGCAGCAGGGCATAGACCGCGAGGTCCGCATTGTGCGCCAGAACGCCGGCTTCTGCGACGTCTCCACGCTCGGCAAGATCGACGTGCAGGGACCCGACGCGGCCGCGTTCCTCGACTTCATCTACGTCAACACGATCTCCTCGCTCGCCCCCGGCCGCGTGCGCTACGCGCTGATGCTGCGCGAGGACGGCTTCGCCTTCGACGACGGCACCGTCGCGCGCCTGTCCGATACGCACTTCCTGCTGACCACGACGACCGGCAACGCCGCCCGCGTGCTGCGCCACCTCGACCTGTGCCACCTCGTGCTGAAACCCCACCTCGCCGTCAGCATCGAACCGGTCACCGACCAATGGGCGCAGTTCGCCCTCGCCGGCCCGCAGGCGCGCACGGTGCTGACGAAGCTCATCGGCGCCAACACCGATGTCGGCAACACCGCGCTGCCGTTCATGGCCACCACGCAGGCCACGCTGTGCGGCGCCGGCGCCGCCC
>CAXUIR010000040.1:0-11922 GCA_964251005.1 uncultured Acetobacteraceae bacterium
GTGCGGATTCGTATCGCCCTGCCTCGGCACAGCCGTGCTTGCCCGAGCTGACGGCATCCGGCGCCGCTGCTGACAAGCCGAGCTTTGCCGACGCCATGCGCGAGGTGTGGGCCGAACCGCAGGCGCGCCGCTTCGCCATCTTCGTGTTCGTCTCCATGCTGGCCTACAGCGCGCAGGAGCTGATCCTCGAGCCGTTCGCCGGCGCGGTGATGCGGCTCACCCCCGGCCAGACCGCCGGGCTCACCGGCCTGCAGCACGGCGGTGTGATGGCCGGCATGCTGCTGGTGGCAATCGGCGGCAGCCTGGCCGGCGCCGGCCGGCGTGCCCCATCTGTTCGCACTCAGGCGATGCGTGCCTGGACGATGGGCGGTTGCCTCGCCTCCGCCGTGGCGCTCGCCGGGCTGGCCTGCGCCGGGCTGGCCGGACCCGCCTGGCCGCTGCAGGCGAACGTGTTCGCGCTGGGCGTGGCCAACGGCACCTTCGCCGTCTCGGCCGTCGGCGCGATGATGGGCCTGGCCAGCCAGGGCCGCGGTTCGCGCGAAGGCGTGCGCATGGGATTGTGGGGTGCCGCACAGGCGCTCGCCTTTGGCGCCGGCGGCCTGCTGGGCACCGGCGCCAGCGACGCAGCGCGCGCCGCCTTCGGCGCACCCGCACCTGCCTACGCCGCGGTGTTCGCCTGCGAAGCCACCCTCTTCCTCGCCGCCGCCTGGCTCGCCGCCGGCGTGTTCCAGCGCACCACTCCAACAACCACCGCAGTCCCTGGCCATGCCGGCCTGGGCACTGCCGCAGCATGAACGGGAGCCCATCCATGGCCGAGACGACCTACGACGCAGTGGTGGTTGGCGGCGGTCCTGCCGGTGCCACCGCCGCCGCCGACCTGGCCCGCGCCGGCCGCAGCGTGCTGTTGCTGGACCGCGCCGGCCGCATCAAGCCCTGCGGCGGCGCCATCCCGCCCCGCCTGGTGCGCGATTTCGACATCCCCGACAGCCAGATCGTCGCCCGCATCAAGTCCGCCCGCATGGTCTCGCCGAAGGACGCCCAGGTGGACATGCCGATCGGCGGCGGCTTCGTCGGCATGGTCGACCGCGAACACTTCGACGAGTTCCTCCGCGAGCGGGCCAAGTACCTGGGCGCCGAACGCCGCACCGGCTTCTTCGACCGCGTCAGCCACGACGCGGACGGCGTGGCCGTTGTCGAGTACCACGACAAGGCCGAGGACGGCGCCGCGATCCCCCGCCGGGTGCGCGCCCGCGTGGTGGTGGGTGCCGACGGGGCCAAGTCCGCCGTCGCCAAGCAGTGCGTGAAGGGCGCCGACCGCGTCCCCTACGTGTTCGCCTATCACGAGATCCTGCGCGCCCCGGCCCATGCCAAGGACGCCCTCGGCCGGCTGTTCGAGCCGGGCCGCTGCGACATCTTCTACCAGGGCAAGCTCTCGCCCGACTTCTACGGCTGGGTGTTCCCGCACGGCGACACCGTCAGTGTCGGCTCCGGCTCGGCGCGTAAGGGCTTCTCCATCCGCGGCTCGGTCACCGCGCTGCGGGCCGCCTCCGGCCTGTCGGGCGCCCAGACCATCCGCCGCGAAGGCGCGCCGATCCCGATGAAGCCGATGCGCCGCTGGGACAACGGTCGCGACGTCGTGTTGGCAGGCGACGCCGCCGGCGTGGTGGCGCCCGCGTCCGGCGAGGGCATCTACTACGCCATGGAAGGCGGACGGCTTGCCGCACAGGCGGTGGAAAAACTATGTGCCACCGGCGACGTGCGCGCGCTGCGCGAGCCGCGCCGCCGCTTCATGAAGGCGCACGGCCAGGTGTTCCTGGTGCTCGGCATCATGCAGTGGTTCTGGTACAGCAACGACAAGCGGCGCGAGAGCTTCGTGGCCCTTTGCCGCGACCCGGACATCCAGAAGATGACCTGGGACTCCTACATGAACAAGAAACTGACGCGGAAGAAGCCAGCTGCGCAGGTGAAGATCTTCTTCAAGGACCTTGCACATCTGTTCGGCATGGCAACACCATGATCGTTCACCTGCAAAGGCGCCCTGACGGCCATCCAGGGCGCTTTTCCTGCGCTCCGGTGCTCATTGCCAAGCGGCAACTGCGCTCCGGTGCTCGGAAAAACACCCTGGCTGACTCGTCAGGCCACCTTTGCAGGCGAACAGAGCCAAACGCGCTGTCGCGGTACTCTCCGGCAGCGGATACCCAAGAGACAAAAGTTTTTTGGTTCTTTTTTTCAAAAAAGAACTGCTTCCTTTCTCTGCTGGAGCCATCGCCGTGCTGCTAGACACCGCCCTCTACGCCGACGATGACGTAACAACGCTGCCGCCCAAGCGCCGCACGAAACGCCACTCCCGCACCCTCCCTCTCCGCGTCGGCACCCGCCGTTCCCCGCTCGCCCTGGTCCAGACGCGCATGTTCCTCGACATGCTGCGCGGCGTCTGCCCGGTGCTACGCGGCATGGACGTGTTCGAGGAGCACGCGATCCAGACCACCGGCGACGCGGTGCTGGACCGCAGGCTCGCCGACATCGGCGGCAAAGGCCTGTTCGCGAAAGAGATCGACGAGGCGCAGATCAGCGGCCGCATCGACTTCGCCGTGCACAGCCTCAAGGATCTCGAAACCCGCCTGCCGGACGGCATCGTGCTGGCCTGCACGCTGAAACGCGAGGACGCGCGCGACACGCTGATCTTCGGCCATCCGGTCGAGCCCGGTGCGGACCCCTACGCGGCCCTGGCCAAGGGCGCGCTGGTCGGCACGTCCTCGGTCCGCCGGCAGGCACAGCTGCTGCACGCGCGGCCGGACCTGCGCATCACCACCATCCGCGGCAACGTGCAGTCGCGCCTGGCCAAGGTGCGCGCCGGCGACTGCGACGCCAGCCTGCTCGCACTCGCCGGCCTGAAGCGGCTCGGCATGGAGCACGAGGCCTCCGTCATCCTCGACCCCGAGGTGATGGTGCCGTCGGCCGCGCAGGGCATCGTCGGCGTGACCGTGCACGAGGACGACGTGGAGCTGCTGGAGATGCTCAGCGCCATCGAGGACCCGCAGGCCCGCGCGGTGGCCACCGCCGAGCGCGCGCTGCTGGCCGTGCTGGACGGCAGCTGCCACACGTCGATCGGCGGCCACGCGCGCCTGCTGCCGAACGGACGGCTGCACCTGACCGGGCTGGTGGCGCGGGCGGATGGCAGCTTTTTGTTGAAGCGCTCGCTGGAAGGTTTGCCGAAGGATGCGGAGCGCTTGGGGCAGGAGTTGGGGTGGTCGCTGAAGCTGGATACGCCGGCGGATGTGTTTGCGTGAGGCAAAGGCAAGCGGTTCTTTTTTGAAAAAAAGAACCGCTTGCCTTGCCTACCCAACCCGCATCCCATCCACAAACACGTCGACCAACCGCAACGCGCTCTCCTGCCACCCCGGCTTGTCGTGCACGTAGCAAAGCCCGACCACCGTCCGCAGCACGTCCTCCGCGCCGACGTCGTCGCGCACCACCCCGTCGCGCACCGCGCGCCGCAGCAGCGTCTCCGCCGCGCGGACAAGCCGTTCCACCGAGCTGGCCGCCAGTTCCGGGTTCGCGTGCACCGCCCCCGCCAGGGCGGCCGACATGCCCTTCTTGGTGGCCATGAACGCCACGTTGGCGCGCATCCACGCGCGCAGCGCGTCCAGCGCCGGCACCTCGCCGTCCAGCCGTGCGGCCAGCGCCACCAGCTGGTCCACCTCGTGCCGGTAGACCGCCTCGAATAACGCTTGGCGGGTCGGGAAATGCCGGTAGAGCGTGCCGGTGCCCACGCCCGCCGCGCGTGCCACCGCTTCCAGGCTGCCCGCCTGCCCCGCCGCGGCAAACACCGTGTGGGCGGCGTCGAGCACGCGTTGGCGGTTGCGCAAGCTGTCGGCGCGTGGCTTGCGGGCGGGCCTGGCTGGGCCAATTTCAGTCATGCTGGCTGCGAGTCCGCTCACCTTGCTAAACGGAGGCTACCTCCGTATAGGTCTCCTATCACAGCTCTGACCGGAGTACCGCATGAGCCTGTCACTCAACTTCACCATCAACGGCACGCAGCGCGCCATCACGCTGGACGACCCGCGCGTCACTTTGCTGGACCTGCTGCGCGAGCGGCTCGACCTCACCGGCGCCAAGAAGGGCTGCGACCGCGGCCAGTGCGGCGCCTGCACCGTCCTGGTAGACGGACGGCGGATCAACTCATGCCTCGCTTTGGCCCTGAGCCACGACGGCGCCGAGATCCTCACCATCGAGGGCGTGGCGCATGGCGATCAGCTCCACCCGGTGCAGGCCGCGTTCATCGCGCATGACGGCCTGCAATGCGGCTTCTGCACCCCCGGCCAGATCATGAGCGCCATCGGCCTGATCCGCGAGGCGCAGGCCGGCAACGACCCCGAGCGGGTGCGCGAGGCGATGAGCGGCAACCTTTGCCGCTGCGGCGCCTATGTCGGCATCACCGAGGCGGTGCTGGAAGCCCAGCAGACGATGGCCGCGCCAGCCGAGAGGCAGGCGGCATGAACCGCTTCGACTACGCCCGCCCGTCCACCATCGCCGAGGCGGTGGCGGCCGGCGCCATGCCCGGTGCGGCCTACCTCGCCGCCGGCACCAACCTGCTCGACCTGATGAAGGGCGGCGTCGTCCGCCCCGCCCGCCTGGTGGACATCGGCCGCCTGCCCGGCCTCGACCAGATCTCCTGGCTGGACGGCGGCGGCGTGCGCATCGGCGCGCTGGTCCGCAACGCCGACCTGGCCTACGACGCGGCGTTCGCACGCGCCTTTCCCTCGGTTGCCGAAGCCCTGCTGTCCGGCGCCTCCGCCCAACTGCGCAACGCCGCCTCCGCCGCCGGCAACCTGCTGCAGCGCACCCGCTGCCTGTATTTCTACGACACCGCGAGCGCCTGCAACAAGCGCGCGCCCGGCGCCGGCTGCGACGCCCGCGGCGGCGAGAACCGCCTTGGCGCGATCCTCGGCTGGAACGAGCACTGTGTCGCCACCCACCCGTCGGATTTCTGCGTGCCGCTGGCCGCACTCGACGCCGTCGTCGAGATCGCCGGCCCGGCCGGCACCCGCGAGGTGGCGCTGGACGCCTTCCACCTGCTCCCCGGCGACACCCCGCAGCGCGAGACCGTGCTCGAGCCCGGCGAGCTGGTCACCGCTCTGCGCCTGCCCGCTGCCGCCGCGCAGTTCGCCGCTAACACCCGCTACCTGAAGGTACGCGAGCGCACCTCCTACGCCTTTGCCGTGGTCTCCGCCGCCACCGCCCTGCGGATGGAGGGCAGAGTGATCGCCGAGGCGCGCATCGCCCTGGGCGGCGTGGCGTTGAAACCCTGGCGCGCCCGCGCGGCAGAGGCTGTCCTGGCCGGCGCCCACCCCGACGCGCAAGCCTACCGCAAGGCCGCCGACGCCGCGCTTGAGGGCGCCGCCGCGTCCGGCGACAACGCCTTCAAGATCGAGCTAGCTCGCCGCATCGTCGTCCGCGCGCTGACGCTCGCTGCCGCCGGCACGCCCGCACGCATGCCGGCCCTGCCCGCCTCGCCCTTCTCTGCCGCCTCCGGCACGCCGGACCGCATGCCCGCCTTGCCAGCCTCACCCTTCTCCGCAGGAGCGACCGCCCATGGATGAGCTGACCCTCACGCAAACCCCCGCCCACATCCGCATGGGCTCCAGCATCGGCCAGCCGCTGACTCGGCGCGAGGGCGTGCTGAAGACCACGGGCGCCGCCCGCTTCGCCGCCGACAACCACCCGGCCGGCATGGCCTATGCGGTCATCGCCGTCAGCTCGATCTCCCGCGGCCGGGTTTCCGGGCTGGACGTGGACGCCGCCCGTGCCCACCCCGGCGTGGTCGAGGTGATGACGCCCGCCAACGCGCCGAAGCTGGCGATGGACCCGGACGCCAAGACCAACCCGTTCATGTTCCGCCTCGACCTGCTGCAGAACGACGCGGTACGCTACGCCAACCAGCCGATCGCGGTGGTCGTCGCCGACACGCTGGAAGCGGCCACCGAGGGCGCCGCCCTGCTCGCGCCAAGCTACGCAGAGGAAGCTGCCCGCACCGGCCTGGAGTCCGCCGAGGCTTTCACCCCGCAGGCGGTGGGCGCCGGCAACCCGCCCGCCGAGAGCCACGGCGACGTGGAGGCCGGCCTGGCCTCCGGGACCGTGCACATGGAGGCGGTCTACGAGACGCCGGCGCAGTACCACAACCCGATGGAGCCGCACGCCATCGTCGCCGCCTGGGACGGCGACACGCTGCAGATCGACACGCCGAGCCAGGGCATGGGCATGGCGAAGTTGCGCATCGCCGGGCTGTTCGGCATCCCGCCCGATGGCATCCACATTCGCAGCCCGTACCTCGGCGGCGGTTTCGGCTGCAAGGGCCTGGTCTCCGGCCCGCAGGTGCTCGGCATCATGGCCGCCCGCCTGGTCGGCCGCCCGGTCAAGCTGGTGCTGCGGCGCGAGCAGATGTACGGCCCCGTCGGCCACCGCGCGCCCACGCGCCAGACGCTGCGCATGGGGACGGACGATCACGGCCAGCTCACCGCGATCAGCCACCACGCCCGCACCGCCACCAGCACGTTCGACGACTTCATCGAGCCGGCGGCCAACACCTCGCACTCGCTGTACGCCAGCCCGGCGATCAGCACGTCGCACGAGGCGGTGCGCATCGACACCGGCACCCCGCTGTTCATGCGCGCGCCGGGCGAGGCGCCGGGCAGCGCCGCGCTGGAGAGTGCGATCGACGAGATGGCGCTGGCCTGTGGCGTGGACCCGCTGGCCTTCCGGCTGATGAACTACGCCGAGGTGGACCCGATGAACGGCCGGCCGTTCTCGTCGAAGGCCCTGCGCGAGTGCTACGCCCAGGGTGCGGCCCGCTTCGGCTGGGAAGGGCGTCCGCAGGCGCCGCGGCAGATGCAGGACGAGGCCGGGATGCTGGTGGGCTGGGGCATGGGCACGGCCGTATTCCCGGCGCTGATGTTCGAGGGACATGCGCGCGCCCTGCTGCGCCAGGACGGCACCGGGGTGGTGGAGACCGGCTCGCACGACATGGGTCAGGGCGCCTGGACCGCGTTCGCGCAGATCGCCGCGGATTCGCTCGGCCTCGACCTCGACCGCATCGAGTTCCGCGCCGGCTCCTCCGACCTGCCGGATGCCGGCATCGCCGGCGGCTCCGCGCACACCGCAACCGTCGGCATCGCCATCCACGGCGCCGGTGCGGACGTGATCGGCAAGCTCGCGGCCCTGGCCACCTCGGACGAGCGCTCGCCGCTGTACGGGGCGGGCAACGCCGGGGTGATCGCGCAAGGGGGCCGGCTGCGCCGGCGCGACGACGAGACGCGCAGCGAGAGCTACGCCGAGATCCTGACCCGCGCCGGACGCGACCAGCTCGAAGGTCAGGGCACCGGCGCGCCCGACCAGGCCACGCAATCGGCCTACACCTCGCAGGCACACGGCGCGGTGTTTGCCGAGGTGAAGGTGGACCCCGATTTCGGCCAGGTTCGCGTCACCCGCCTGGTGGGCGCATTCGCCGCCGGCACGGTGATCAATCCGCGCATGGTGCGCAGCCAGTACTACGGCGGCATGATCTGGGGCGTGTCGTTCGCGCTGCACGAGCACGCGCTGATCGACAAGCGCACCGGCCGGCCGATGAACTCGAACCTGGGCGAATACCACGTGCCGGTGAACGCCGACGTGCCGAGCATCGAAGCGATCATCGTCGAGGAGCGCGACGAGCACGTGAACGCGCTGGGCATCAAGGGCGTGGGCGAGATCGGCATTACCGGGACGGCGGGCGCGATCGCCAACGCGGTTTGGCATGCGACGGGCGTTCGGGTGCGGGAGTTTCCGATTACGCTGGATCGACTGATGTAAGTAAGCAAGCAGTTCTTTTTTGAAAAAAAGAACCAAAAAACTTTTGTCACTGCTGTCGCGGACTCACCCGCAGCGCACGCCAACGGAACAAAAGTTTTTTGCTTCTTTTTTTCAAAAAAGAAGCGCTTGCTTCCTTGCTAAATCTCACTCGCCTGATGCGCCGCCAGCGCCGCCATGTCCACGATGGTGCTGACCGACGCGTCCATCGGCACCAGCTGCACCGCCTTCTGCATCCCCAGCAGCAACGGCCCAATCGAGCTCCCCCCGCCCAACCGCGGCGCCAGGCGGCTGACGATGTGTGCCGAATGCAGCCCCGGCATCACCAGCACGTTGGCGTTCCCGGTCAGCCGGCAGAACGGATAGCGCGCACGTATCGAAGGTTCCAGCGCCACGTCTGGCGACATGTCGCCGTCGTACTCGAAATCCACGCCGCGCCGGTCGAGGATCGCCACCGCCTCGCGAATGCCGTGCACGGTCGCGTGCATCGGCTGGCCGAACGTCGAGTGCGACAGCAGCGCCACGCGCGGCTCGGCACCCAGACGCCGCGCGTGTGCGGCCGCACCGATGGCGATCTCGGCCAACTGCGCGGGAGACGGGCGTTCGTGCATCAGCGTGTCGGCGACGAACAGCGTCTCGCGCGCGCCGAGCATCATCGTCAGCCCGAACGCGGTGCAGCCGGGTTTCGCGTCGATGGCCATGTTGATCGCGTCGAGGCAGACCGAGCGCGTGCGCGTGAGCCCGGTGAGCATCGCGTCGGCGTCGCCGGCGGCGAGCATGGCGGCGGCGAACACGTTGCGGTCCTGGTTGACCATGCGCTGCACGTCGCGGTGCAGGTAGCCGCTGCGCTGCTGGCGGGCGTAGATCAGGTCCGTGTAGCGCACGTTGTGCGACGAGACGCGCGCGTTGTGGATCTCGATGCCGTCGGGCAGGCGCAGGCCGAGCTTCTTCAGCGCGGTCTCCACGCGGTCTTCGCGGCCGATCAGCACCGCGCTGCCGAAGCCGCGCCTGGTGAAGTCGATCGCCGCGCGCACGACTTTCTCGTCCTCGCCTTCGGCAAACACCACCCGCTTGGGGGCCAGGCGCACGCTCTCCATGATCATGTCGAGCGCGTTGGCGGTGGGATCGAGCCGGCCCGACAGGTCGCGCACGTAGCGGCGCAGATCTGCCATCGGCTTGCGCGCGACACCGCTGTCCATCGCGGCGCGCGCCACCGCCGGCGGGATGTGGAAGATCAGGCGTGGATCAAAGGCGTTGGGGATGATGTAGTCCGGGCCGAAGCGCAGCTGGCGGGCGGAGGCGGCGTGCACCTCGTCGGGCACGTCCTCGCGGGCGAGTGCTGCGAGCGCGTGGGCGGCGGCGATCTTCATCGCGTCGTTGATGGTGCTGGCGCGCACGTCGAGCGCGCCGCGGAAAATGTATGGGAAACCAAGCACGTTGTTGACCTGGTTGGGGTAGTCGCTGCGGCCGGTGGCGATGATCGCGTCCGGACACGCCGCGCGCGCCTCCTCCGGCGTGATCTCGGGGTCCGGGTTGGCCATGGCGAAGATCACCGGATGCGCGCCCATCGAGCGCACCATGTCCTGGGTGATCGCACCGCGCACCGACAGGCCGAACACCGCGTGCGCGCCCTCTAGCGCCTGGGCCAGCGTGCGCGCGCTGGTCTCGGACGCGTGGGCGGACTTCCACTGGTTGAGGTCGGTGCGGCCGCGATGCACCACGCCCTTGGTGTCGCACAGGATGATGTGCTCGCTGCGCGCGCCCATCGCTTTAAGCAGCTCGACGCAGGCGATGGCGGCCGCACCTGCGCCGTTGACGACGAGCCTGGTGTCGGCCAGGTCGCGGTCGGTCAGGTGGCAGGCGTTGATCAGGCCGGCGGCCGCCACGATGGCGGTGCCGTGCTGGTCGTCGTGGAACACCGGGATGTCCATCAGTTCGCGCAGCCGCTGCTCGATGATGAAGCATTCCGGCGCGCGGATGTCTTCGAGGTTGATGCCGCCGAAACCGGGGCCCAGGTAGCGCACGCAGTTGACGAACGCGTCGGTGTCCTCGGTGTCCACCTCGAGGTCGATACCGTCGATGTCGGCGAAGCGCTTGAACAGCGCCACCTTGCCCTCCATCACCGGCTTGCTGGCCAGCGCGCCCAAATTGCCCAGGCCGAGCACCGCGGTGCCGTTGGAGATGACGGCCACCATGTTGCCGCGCGTGGTGTAGTCGTAGGCCAGCGAGGGGTCGCGGGCGATGCGCAGGCAGGGCTCGGCCACGCCGGGGGAGTAGGCGAGGCTGAGGTCGCGCGCGGTGGCCAGGCTCTTGCTGATGCGGGTTTCCAGCTTGCCGGGGCGGCCGGAGGCGTGGAGCGCGAGCGCTTCCTCGGCGGTGATGCGCGCTGATGCGGCTTCGCTGTCTGGCATGGGTCCGGGGGCTCCAAAATCGAGCGTGTTGTTTTACGTGTGGGTTCTTGGGGACGCAAAGGCCGTGGGGTGGCCGAAGAAAGGCAAGCGGTTCTTTTTTGAAAAAAAGAACCAAAAACTTTTGTCTCCTTTGGTTGTGCCGTGTCGACGCGTGTCGTTCAGCCGTCCGCGACAGCCGGAGCAAAAGCTTTTTGCTTCTTTTTCTCGAAAAAGAAGCGCTTGCTTGCTTGCTTGCTTCCGGCGTTGGTCGGACCGCCCGTTTACGCTATGCTCGACCGATGCTGAGCCTGCCGCAGATCGACGCCGTCGCCGCCGACGTCGCCGCCGCGTCCCTGCCGTCCGGCGCGCTGATTCGCGCCGAAAGCCGCCTCTACGACGGCATGGACGGCGACCAGCTGCGCGTGATGGTGGTGGTCAGGGACAGCGAGTTCCCACGCATCACCGGCCAACACGCGTTGGAACTCATCTGGCAGCTCCAGCAACGGCTACAGGCGGACGGCGAGGACAGGTTCGCCACGGTCGAGTTCGCCACCGACGAGGAGCTGGCCGCCGATGGCGGTGCTTGATCCGGACGAGCTGTTCGAACAGGCCGAGTTTCTCGTCGCACCGCGGAGGCCCGGTCCGCCCAGGCAGGTCGACGTGCGCCGTGCCGTCTCCGCGTGTTACTACGCCGTGTTCCACTTCGTCTGCACCGAAGCGGCAAACTTCGTCATCGGCCAGAGGTGGCAACGCGAGGCGCGTTACGCCCAGGTGTATCGCAGCGTCGAACATCGCGACCTCAGGAGCGCATGTGTTGCGGTCCAGGCGAAAAAGCCGGACGTCACTGTTGCCAGGCTGGCGCCGCCCGGCGGCTTCACTGACCCGCTGCAGCAGTTCGCGGCCGGCACGATCGAGCTGCAGGCATTCCGGCACACTGCCGATTACGACCCCTCCGGCCTGCTCCGCACCAGGGACGCGCACCTGACCGTCTCGCTCGGCCGCAGCACCATCGCCGCCTTCCGCGGCACCGACGCCGACAACCGCGCGGCGTTTCTGACCATCCTCCTGTTCAAGCGCCGCTAGGCCCGGTTCGTGGCGGCAACTAAGCCGGACGGCGCCTCGCCCGCCATGGCACAGTGGTTCGCGCTGAAGGCGGAACACCCCGACGCCCTGCTGTTCTTCCGCATGGGCGATTTCTTCGAGATGTTCTTCGACGACGCCCAGGCAGCCGCCTCGGCACTCGACATCGCACTGACCCACCGCGGCGAGCACGCAGGCGCGCCGATCCCGATGTGCGGCGTGCCGGTCAGCACGTCGGACATCTACCTCGCCCGCCTGATCCGCCGCGGCTTCCGCGTCGCCATCGCCGAGCAGATGGAGGCGGCCAGCGCACGCACCGGCAAGGGCCCGCTCAAACGCGACGTCGTCCGCCTGATCACCCCGGGCACGCTGACCGAGGACTCGCTGCTGGACGCGACGCGCCCCAACCTGCTGCTCGCCTTGGCCACCGCCGGCCCGCCCGCCACCGCCACCCTGGCGGCGGCCTGGCTGGACGTCGCCACCGGCCTGTCCGAGACCGCCGAGCTCAGTCCCGCCGGCTTGCCCGCTTTGCTGGGCCGCCTCGACCCGGCAGAGATCCTCGCTGCCGACGAGGTGCCGCTCCCCGACTGGTCTGCCCGGCGCGCGC
>CAXUIR010000041.1:0-11869 GCA_964251005.1 uncultured Acetobacteraceae bacterium
AAAGTTTTTTGCTTCTTTTTTTCAAAAAAGAAGGCCTTGCTTGCTTCGGAACGGTGAACCTCAAGGCGGCTTCGTACTGGATAGTAAGCAAGCGGTTCTTTTTTAAAAAAAAGAACCGAAAAACTTTTGTTCCTGGGGGCGTTCGCGTGCGGTAGCGTGGGGGCTCAGGAAAGGTTTTTCATGCGGGTTGCCATCATCATTGCGGCGTTCTGCGTGGGCTGTGCGGTGCTGCCCGGCTACGAGCGCGACGCCTCGCTGCGGACGGCCGCCCTGCAGGACGCCTACCTGGTGGCACACGGCATGGCCGCCAGCTACGCCCAGAGCCCGAACGCCAACCCGGATGTGGTGCTGCAGCTTGCGCGGCTGGACCTGCGCGCGGCGGCTGCGATGCGGGACCACGATAGCGACGCGACGGAGCAGGCGGTGGCTGCGCTGACGGCTTTTGCGGCTCGGCAGTCGGACGAGGGGCCAGTGCAGTAAGGCAATAGGTTTTTTTTTAAAGAACCAAAAAACCTTCGTTCCCTGGAGTTCGCGCTGAAGGAAACCCCGCGACAGCCGGGACAAAAGTCTTTTGCTTCTTTTCTTCAGAAAAGAAGGCCTTGCTTGCTTACTCGCATTCACACCCTGGCGTAGCCCCATCGGCCTGCCGCGTGATGTGATGGTCGATCCACTCGGAGACCAGCGCACGCGCCTCGCTCAGCCCCGCCTCCGGGTGGTGGATGCGGTATAGCGTGGTGCAGCTCTGGAATGCCGCCATGTCGTCCGTGCCGGCGCGGCGTAGTTCGCGGTAGGCGGTCACCACGGCACGCTCGCATCTCCGTCCGATTTCGGCCACACCCAACTCCAGTTGCGAATCACTCTTATCTGACGCTAGGCTAGTCCCATTGCCGTCAGCTCGCAACAACCGAGCGCTCCTCAGGTTGCGGCAGGCCCCGCGCCGGGGCAGAACCGGCCCTTGTCCCCCGTGACGAAGAGGAACGCTGCAACATGGCCGCCGGTGTGGTGACGGACTGGGACAGGGACGCGGCGCTGACCACCGCGCGCATCCTGCTGGAGATCGGCGCGCTCAACTTCCGCCCGGACGAGCCCTACACGCTCACCTCCGGCTGGAAGTCGCCGGTCTACATCGACTGCCGCAAGATCATCTACTTTCCCCGCGCCCGCGCCCGCATCTGCGAGCTGGGCGTGGAGAAGCTGAACCGACACGTCGGCTACGAGCAGATCGAGGTGGTGGCCGGCGGCGAGACGGCCGGCATTCCGTTTGCCGCCTGGATCGCCGATCGGCTGCA
The DNA here is from genome assembly GCA_964251005.1 of uncultured Acetobacteraceae bacterium. Lineage (GTDB taxonomy): Bacteria > Pseudomonadota > Alphaproteobacteria > Acetobacterales > Acetobacteraceae > BOG-908. Next base: position 1,290 of record CAXUIR010000041.1, read on the forward strand.
GACGCCGATGGCCTACGTCCGCAAGCAGCCGAAAGGCTTCGGCAAGAACGCGCTCATTGAGGGCGACGTGCCGGACGGCCGCCGCACCCTGCTGGTGGAAGACCTGACCACCGACGGGCGCTCGAAGATCAAGTTCACCCAGGCGCTGCGCGACGCGGGCGCGATCGTCAACCACGCCTTCGTGGTGTTCTACTACGGCGTGTTCCCCGGCAGCCTGGAGAAGCTGGCGCAGATGGACATCCAGCTGCACCACCTGTGCACCTGGTGGGACGTGCTGGAGGCCTGTCGCGACCGGCCCTATTTTCCCGAGCACCATCTGGCCGAGGTACGGCGGTTTCTGGAGAACCCGGTGGCGTGGTCGAAGGCGCATGGGGCGGATGTTGAGGCGGCGGCGAAGTAAAGGAAGCGGTTCTTTTTTGAAAAAAAGAACCAAAAAACTTTTACTCTCTGGGCCGGACCTTTCCTGAAAGGTCCGCAACAGCTGAGACACAAGCTTTTTGCTTCTTTTTCTCGAAAAAGAAGGCCTTCCTTCTTCTTCGCCGGGCGTGTATATTAACACCGTTTAGGGGAGCGCACCCTAATACCAAGGAGGGCAAGTCCGATGGCAGCCGAGCATGTTGACGTCCTGATCATCGGCGCTGGTCTCTCCGGCATCGGTGCCGGCTGCCACCTGAAGATGCAATGCCCGAAGAAGACCTACGTCGTGCTCGAGGGCCGGGCCACGCTGGGCGGCACCTGGGACCTGTTCCGCTACCCCGGGATCCGCTCGGACTCGGACATGCACACGCTGGGCTACGTCTTCCGCCCTTGGACGGAGGCGCGCGCCATCGCCGACGGGCCGGCCATCCTGAACTACATCAAGGAGACTGCGGCCGAGTACGGCGTGGACCAGCACATCCGCTACGGCCACCGGGTGGTCCGCGCCGAGTGGTCGTCGGACGACGCGCTGTGGACCGTGCACGCCGAGCGCGGCCCGGATCGCGAGGAGGTGGTGTTCACCTGCGGCTTCCTGTTCACCTGCAGCGGCTACTACAACTACGCCGAGGGCTACACGCCCGACTTCGCCGGCCGCGAGGACTTTCGCGGCCAGGTGGTGCACCCGCAATTCTGGCCGGAGGACCTCGACGTTGCCGGTAAGCGCGTGGTGGTGATCGGCAGCGGTGCGACCGCGGTGACGCTGGTGCCGGCGTTGGCCAAGACCGCCGCGCACGTGACCATGCTGCAGCGCTCGCCCAGCTACGTGGCGTCGCGCCCTGCAGAGGACGCGCTTGCCAACTGGCTGCGCCGCAAGTTGCCGGCCAAGCTCGCCTACAGCATCACGCGGTGGCGCAACGTCAGTCTGTCGCTGTTCCTCTACCGGACGGCACGGCGCAACCCGGCCGGCTTCAAGAAGCGGCTGATCGAGCTGGTCAGCGCAGAGCTTGGCCCGGATTACGACGTGGCCACCCACTTTACGCCAAAATACAACCCGTGGGACCAGCGGCTCTGCCTGGTGCCGGACTCGGACCTGTTCCGCTCCATCCGCGACGGCAAGGCGTCGGTGGTGACAGACACCATCGAGCGCTTCACCGCGGACGGCATCGCGCTCACCTCCGGTCAGGCGATCGAGGCGGACGTCATCGTGACGGCCACCGGGCTGAAGATGCAGATCCTCAGCGGCATGTCCGTAAGCGTGGACGGCGTGCGCGTCGATTTCGGCAAGACGATGAACTACAAGGGGATGATGTATTCGGACGTGCCGAACATGGCCACCGCGTTCGGCTACACCAACGCGTCCTGGACGCTGAAGGCGGACCTCACCTGCTCGTACGTGTGTCGCATGCTGAACTACATGGACCAGCGCGGCTACGTCGAAGCGTTGCCTAAGCGTGACGAGCGCGTGGCCGACGCGCCGTTCCTGGATTTCACCTCCGGCTACGTGCAGCGCGCACTGGCAGAGCTGCCGCGGCAGGGAACCACGAAGCCTTGGAAGCTGCACCAGAATTATGCGCTGGACGTTCTGGCGTTGCGTTTCGGCAAGCTGGAGGACGGGACGATGGTGTTCCGGCGGCGGGCGCAGAAGGTAAAGGCGGCATAGAGAAGATTCTGCGTGGCACCTGGGCTCGGCCAGGCAAGTCGCATTGTTTGCGCGTGACGAGCCTGCTGAACGTCATGCGCGGACAATGACCTGGGCTGATGTTGCTCGAAAGGCGTGAAAGGCAGGCAAGGCAAGCAGTTCTTTTTTAAAAAAAAGAACCAAAAAACTTTTGTTCTCTTGGGTACAAGCTGAAGGACGTTTCGCGACAGCAGGACCAAAAGTTTTTTGCTGCTTTTTTTCAAAAAAGCAGGCCTTGCTTCCTTGCCTCGGCCGCCTGCCGGTTCAGCGCAGTGCCGACACGAAAGGAACCGTCCCGATGGACAGCCTGTCGCCGCTCGCGCCCGCCGCGCCGTTCACGCTCAGCGAGGAACAGCACGCCATCATCGCCATGGCGCGCGGGTTCGCCGACGAACACCTGGCACCACACGCCCTGGCCTGGGACGAGGCGAAGCACTTTCCCGTGGACGTCATCCGGCGGGTGGCCCCGCTCGGGATGGCAGGCATCTACGTGGCCGAGGAACACGGCGGCTCCGGCCTCGGACGGCTCGACGCGGCGCTGATCTTCGAGGCGCTCGCCACCGGCTGCCCGTCCATCGCCGCCTACGTCAGCATCCACAACATGGTCGCCTGGATGGTGGACCGCTTCGGCAGCGCCGAGCAGCGCGCCGCCTGGATGCCGCGCCTGTGCAGCATGGAGCTGCTCGGCGCCTACTGCCTGACCGAACCCGGCTCCGGCTCGGACGCCGCCGCCCTTTGCACCCGCGCGCGGCAGGACGGCGGCGACTACGTGCTGGACGGCACGAAGCAGTTCATCTCCGGCGCTGGCGCCGCCGACCTCTACGTGGTGATGGCGCGCACCGGCGGCCCGGGCGCTGCCGGCGTCTCCGCCTTTCTGGTCGAGCTTGGCTCGCCCGGCCTCAGCTTCGGCGCCAACGAGCGCAAGATGGGCTGGAACGCCCAGCCTACCCGCCAGGTGATCCTCGACGGCGTGCGCGTGCCGGCTGGCCACCGCCTGGGCGAGGAAGGCACCGGCTTCAGGATGGCGATGGCAGGGCTGGACGGCGGACGGCTAAACATCGCCGCCTGCTCGCTGGGCGGAGCGCAGAACGCGCTCGAGAAGTCGCTCGCCTACATGGCCGAGCGCCGCGCCTTCGGCCAGAAGCTCACCGAGGTCCAGGCGCGGCAGTTCCGCCTGGCGGACATGTCGATCGAGCTGGAAGCCGCTCGCTCCATCCTCTGGCGCGCCGCCGCCGCGCTGGACGCGCGCGCGCCAAACGCCACCATGCTGTGCGCCAGTGCGAAGCGGTTCGTCACCGATGCTGGCTTTAACGTTGCCAACCAGGCGCTGCAGCTGCACGGCGGCTACGGCTACCTGGCGGAATACGGGGTGGAGAAGATCGTGCGCGACCTGCGGGTGCATCAGATACTGGAGGGCACCAACGAGATCATGCGGGTGATCGTGGCGCGGGCGCTGTTGAAGTGAAGCAAGCAAGCGGTTCTTTTTTGAAAAAAAGAACCAAAAAACTTTTGTATCCTGGGTAACCGTTTCCGGAGACTCCGCGACAGCGCTGACAAAAGCTTTTTGCTTCTTTTTCTCGAAAAAGAAGCGCTTGCTTTCTGCAACGTTCAACGAGGCCAGATGCCCGACATCAGCACACGCATTGAAGGCCGCGCCGGCCGTATCACCCTAGACCGCCCGAAAGCGCTCAACGCGCTCGACCTGCCGATGGTGCAAGTGATCAGCGCCGCGCTGGACGCGTGGGCCAGCGACCCGGCAGTGCAGCTCGTCATCCTGGACGGCGCCGGCGACCGCGCGATGTGTGCCGGCGGCGACATCCGCTTGATCGCCGAAGCCTCCCGCCGCGGCGACAGCGCGACCATCCGCGCGTTCTTCGCCGCGGAGTACGCGATGAACCTGCAGATCGCGCGCTTCCCCAAACCTTACGTGGCGCTGATGGACCGCGTGGTGATGGGCGGCGGCGTTGGCATCGCCTCGCACGGCTCGGTGCGCATCGCTACCGAACGCCTGGTGCTGGCGATGCCGGAGACGGCGATCGGCTTCGTCCCCGACGTCGGCGCCACCTGGCTGCTCAGCCGCAAGCTTCCGGTCGGGCTGCATCTGGGGCTGACCGGCGCGCGGATCGGCGCCGGCGACGCGATCCTGGCGGGGTTGGCGGATTACTACGTGCCGTCCGAGCGTCTGGCCGGCCTGGTGGCATCGCTCTGCGCCTGCGCAAGTGCGGCCGAGGTTGCGTCCTGTGTGGAAGCCCTGGCCGAACCGCCGCCGCCGGCTGAGACATGCGCCGACCGTGCCTGGATGGACGAGTGCTATCGCCATCCCACGATGGAGCTGATCGACGCGGCGTTGCGCGCCCACGAGCATCCGGCCGCACGGGCCGCCGCAGCCGAGATCGCGTCGAGATCACCGACCGCGCTGAAGGTGACGTTGCGTGCGCTGCGCGAGGCCGAGGCGATGGACAGCCTGGAGCTGGCGCTGGCGCAGGAGCTGACGCTGGCGATGACGACTACAGGGGGGCACGATTTCAGGGAAGGCGTGCGCGCGGTGCTCGTGGACAAGGACCGCAACGCGGCGTGGCGGCCGGCGAGCCTTGCGGAAGTGACGCCGGAGATGGTGGACGGATACTTCAGGTAAGCAAGCAAGCGGTTCTTTTTGAAAAGAACCGAAAAACTTTTGCTCCTTAAGTACGCGCCGGCGGAAAGGTCCGCGCCAGCCGAGACAAAGCTTTTTGCTTCTTTTTCTCGAAAAAGAAGGCCTTGCTTTCCTTGTTTGGAGCCGCCCGATGTTCACCACCACCACCGACCCCCGCGGCGTCGCCACCCTCACGCTCACCAACCCGCAGCGCCACAACGCTTTCGACGACGCCCTGATCGCCAGCCTCACCGACGCCTTTGCCGCCTTGGGGCGCGACGACCACGTGCGCGTCGTCGTCCTCGCCAGCACCGGGCGCAGCTTTTCCGCCGGCGCCGACCTAGGCTGGATGGCGCGCATGGCGGCCTACAGCGAGGCCGAGAACGTCGCCGACGCCGCCGCGCTGGCCGGGCTGATGCGCACGCTGGATCGGCTGGGCAAGCCCACCATCGCCGCGGTGCAGGGTGCGGCTTACGGCGGCGGCGTGGGCCTGGTCGCGTGCTGCGACGTGGCGGTGGCCAGCGAGGCGGCGCGCTTCTGCCTCAGCGAGGTCAAGCTCGGCCTGATCCCGGCCGCCATCAGCCCGTTCGTCATCAACGCGATCGGCGCACGCCAGGCCCGCCGCTACTTCAGCACCGCGGAGGTGTTCACCGCAGCACGCGCGCGCGAGATCGGGCTGGTGCACGAGGTGGTGCCGGCGGCCGAGCTGGACGCGACCTGCGCGGGGGTGGTCGACGCACTGTTGCTGGGCGCGCCGCATGCCCAGGCCGAGGCAAAGTCGCTGGTGTTCCTCTGCGAGGGCCGCGCGGTGGACGACGCGCTGTCTGCGGAGACGGGGCGCCGCATCGCCGCGGCACGGGCGAGCGCGCAGGGGCACGAGGGGGTGAGTGCGTTTTTAGAGCGGCGGCAGCCGGACTGGGTGCTGTCGCCGACGCAAGGCGCGTCAGCGTGAGCGCCTGCTGTCTGCAAGCAAGAAAGCAAGCGCTTCTTTTTCGAGAAAAAGAAGCAAAAAGCTTTTACGTCGGCTGTCGCGGACCGCTGAAACGACATGCCTCAACGACGCGCACCCAGCGGAGACAAAAGTTTGTTGGTTCTTTTTTTCAAAAAAGAACCGCTTGCTTGCTGGCCGCAGTCCAAAACCCGCACGTCAATACCCGCCGTGCGAGTGCACGCACGTGAGTGCCGCAACTAAACCGTCTGCCCGCCCCGCTTCGCTACGCCTGCTGTTGCCGTTCCTGCGCCCGTATCGCTGGCAGCTGGCCGGCGCCACCCTGGCACTGCTGTTCACCACCGGGCTGACCCTGGGCATCGGCCAGGGCCTGCGCCGGCTGATTGACAGCGGGTTCGGCGACCACGGCGCGGGCGGCAACGGCACGGCCGGCCTTAACATCGCAGCACTCGGCCTGTTCGGCGTGGTGGCGGCCCTTGCGCTGGCCACCTACGCGCGGTTCTCGCTGATCGCCTGGCTCGGCGAGCGTGTGGGTGCGGACCTGCGCCGCGCGCTGTACGACCACGTCATCACCCTCTCGCCCGGGTTCTTCGAGACGGCGCGCACCGGCGACATCCTCTCCCGCATGACGGCGGATACCGGGCTGCTGCAGGCGCTGGTCGGCTCATCAATCTCGATGTGGCTGCGCAGCATGCTCACCGTGGTGGGCGCGCTGGGCCTGCTGGTGGCCACCAGCCCAAAACTCGCCGGCATCGTGGTGCTGGTGGTCCCCCTCGTGGTGGTGCCGCTGATCGCCTTTGGCCGGCGCGAGAAACGCTTCTCCCGCGCCGCCCAGGACCGCATCGGCGACCTCGGCGCCTACGCCGAGGAGACGCTGGCCGCACTGTCCACCGTGCAGGCCTTCACCCACGAGCCGATCGACCGCGCGATGTTCGCAGGCAGGATCGAGGCCTCGGTGGCGGCCGCGGTACGCCGCATCCGCACCCGCGCGCTGCTGATCCTGGTGGTGATCCTGCTGGGCTTCGGCGCCATTACCTTCAGCCTGTGGGTGGGCGGGCGCGACGTGATCGCCGGCCGCATGTCCGGCGGGGACCTCGCCGCCTTCGTGTTCTACGCGGTGATCCTGGCCGGCGCCGGCGGCACGCTGTCCGAATTGTGGGGCGAGATGCAGCGCGCCGCCGGTGCGGCGGACCGGCTGACCGAGCTGCTGGCCGAACGCTCCGCCGTCGCAGCGCCCGCCAACCCGCAGCGCGTCCCGAACGTCTCGCTCGGCACGTTGGCGCTGGAGAGCGTCACGTTGCGCTACCCCTCGCGGCCGGAGGCGGCGGCGCTGGACTCGCTCAGCTTCAACGTGCGGCCCGGCGAGACGGTGGCGCTGGTGGGTCCGTCGGGCGCCGGCAAGACCACGGTGTTCCAGCTGCTGCTGCGCTTCTACGACGCGCAGTCCGGCACCGTGCGGGTGGACGGCGTGGACGTGCGCCGCGCCGACCCGGCAGCCCTGCGCACGCGCATCGCCGTGGTGCCGCAGGACCCGGTGATCTTCAGCGCCAACGCCTGGGAGAACATCCGCTACGGTCGCCCGGACGCGTCGGATGCCGAGGTGCGCGCGGCTGCACAGGCGGCGTCTGCGGAGTTCCTGTTCGAGTTGCCGTCAGGCATGGACACGTTCCTTGGCGAGAAAGGCGTGCGCCTGTCCGGCGGTCAGCGCCAGCGCGTGGCGATCGCGCGCGCCATGCTGCGCCGTGCGCCGATCCTGTTGCTGGACGAAGCAACCAGCGCGCTCGACGCGGAAAGCGAAGCCGCGGTGCAGCACGCGCTGGCCGTGCTGGCGCAAGGGTGTACCACGCTGGTGGTGGCGCATCGGCTGGCGACCATCCGACGTGCGGATAGGATTGTGGTGATCGAACGTGGCCAGGTGGTGGCGGAAGGCTCGCACGACGCGCTGGTGCGGGAGACGGGCTTGTACGCGCGGTTGGCGGAGTTGCAGTTCTGAGCTGGTAGAGAGCAAGGCAAGCGGTTCTTTTTTGAAAAAAAGGACCAAAAAACTTTTGTTCCCTTGAGTACACGCTGAGGGACACTCCGCGACAGCAGGACCAAAAGTTTTTTGCTGCTTTTTTTCAAAAAAGCAGGCCTTGCTTTCTTTTCGAGCGTTGCGTGTCAGAACCTAGAATGGCTGGTATTGCTTCAAGGAATGCCGAAGAACCTCCGACTTCACTGCCGCAGACGATCGAAACAACACGCCTCACCCCCGCACATCCAACGGGAACAAAAGTTTTTGGTTCTTCTTTTAAAAAAGAACTGCTTGCCTTGCCTAAAACTTCAACGCCGCATTCATCCCGATCGTCAGCGGCCGCAGCGTGAACCCCTGCAAGTTGCGTGTGGGCACGCCAAGGTAATCGAACTCGTAGATCGGCGAGGCCGACCCCTGAATGTCCGGCCGCTGAATGATCTTGTTGTTGTTGGTAAGATTCCTGCCGAACACCGTCACTTCCCAGCGGCCGAAATCCAGCCCAGCGGAAGCGTCGAGCGTGATGTAGGACGGGCGTTTGTAATCGGGGTTGGTGTCGATCACCACGCCGTGGCTCTCGCCGACCCAGTTGGGTGCGATCGTCACGTAGCCGCTGATGGTGTCGGAAATCCTGAACGCCTGCTTGACGTCGGCGCTGAGGTTGAAGTCGGGCACGCCCGGCACCTTTTCGCCGGCAAAGGTGCCGGCCAGCGCGTTGCCGCTGATCGCCACACCTTTGTCCAGTGTTGCGTTCAGCACGCTGCCGGACAGGCCCATCGTCAGGTTGTCGGTGACGACGCCGCGGAACTCGAACTCCGTGCCGTAGCTTTTTGCGTTGCCGGCGTTGGTCTGGAACTCGTCGCCGGAGGTAACCAGCGGGACCTCCGTCTGGATGTCGTTCCAGATGATGTAGAACACGTCTGCGCTGAAGGTGAGCCGGCCGCCGAACAGCCGGCCCTTGTCGCCGATTTCGAAGTTCCACAGTTTGTCGGGGCCGAAGCTGCTGGGCACGGCCGAGTGCAGGCCCAGTTGCGCCAGGTCGTAGCTCGGGGTTCCCGAATCGGCTGCCTCGGCGGCGAGGTAGGCGATGCGGCGGTTCTCGCTGCCCAGACGAAAGCCTTTCGACGCGTTTGCGTAGATCGTGTTGTTGGGTGTCACGTCCCAACCGAATGCGAATTTCGGCAGGAAGGTGTAGAAGTGGCTGACGGCGGTCACCAGGCCCGGGTCGCCGTAGTCGTAGAAGTAGTTCTCATAGGTGCTCTCGCCGTCGCGCGCGTATTGGTAGCGTGCGCCGGCGGTCAGGCGCACGTTCGGCAGCGGGTAGTAGGTGCCTTCGCCGAACACCGCGTATTGCGCGGTGTCGTAGGAGGTGATGCCCTGGAACACCTCGTTGTTGACGATGGCGCCGGGGAACGTGCCGTACAGCACGTCGGGGTCGGACGTGCTGACGCCGTACTGGCTGAACAGTTTGCTGGCGCCGTTGACGAACTCCGTGTCGGTGGAGGTGGTGTGTTCGTCGGAGTAGTACAGCCCGGCGATCCAGGTGAACGGCAGTGCGCTCTCGCCGGGCACGTAGGGTTTGGAGACCAGGCGCACCTCCTCGGACCACTGCCGGACGGTGTTGCTGTAGTTCGTCTCGCTCGGGCGGTTGTTGAGCGCGTTGAACAGTCCGTCCGGCGCGCCGAACACCGGGTTGTTGTTGGCGTCCGTGCAGGTGACGTCAGGGTCCATCGGGTTGCAGAGATAGACGGACAGGTTGTCGTAGATCGAACTGTCGAGCGTGCGGGTGAACTGGCGTTCGTAGTTGCCGGTAACTGCGATCAGGTTGGCGAACCCCAGATCCGCGTTGACGGTGAACGCGGGCACGATCAGCGTGTCGCGGCCTGGTTCGGCAACCTGCTTGGGCGTCTGGTCGTGCGGCAGCTCGAGGTACTGCGCATCGGAGTCGCGCTGGTCGAATCGCTGGAAGAACGCGCTCGGCGTGATGGTCAGCCAGTCGTTCGGCGTCCAGGTGAGCGTGCCGCGCACCACGTTGAAGTCGGTCGAGTTGATGCCGTTCTTGATCGAGGCACCCGTCGCGGGGTTGATGTTGTTGATGTAGCCGCTGTCAGAACCGGTCTCGCCGGCCAGACGCAGCGTCAGATCCTTGCCCAGCGGGACGTTGACCACGCCCTGCTCGTCCCAGTTCACGCCGCCGTGGTAAGTGCCGGACAGTTCGGAGAACACATTGCCGTCCAGCTTGCCGGGTTCTGGCGGGTTGCTGACGTAGCGCAGCGTGCCGCCCAGCGCGCTGGCGCCGTACAGCGTGCTCTGCGGCCCGCGCAGCACCTCGAGTCGCTGGATGTCGAGGAAGCGCGGTTCGACCGCACCTTCGGTGGGCAGGTTGCGCGTGGTGAGCGAGACGTCGTCCAGGTATAGCGCCACGGTGGCGGTGCCGGCGGAGCTCGAGATGCCGCGGATTTCTAGGTTGGACAGTCCCTCGCCGGCCTGGCTGGAGAACGACAGGTTCGGCACCGATCGGGTAAGGTCGGCAAAGTTCTGTATGTGCGCGGCGCGGACTTGTGCGCCGCTCAGCACGGTGACGCTCAGCGGCACCTTGCGCACGTTTTCTCGGCGTTTCTGCGCCGTGACGGTGATCTCCTCGACCCGCGAGGGCAACGCCGGCGCGGAAGGCTGGGTCTCGGGGTTGATCGGCGCCGGCGGGGTCGGCGGTTGTGCCGCGACCGGAGACGCCAGTGCGAGGCAAATGGACGCCAAGCCGATGCCGATGCGGAAACCTGCCACGGAACCGTCCCCCCCAATCAGGTTGCTGGGCCGGATTGAAGCAGGTTTTATGCCAAGGAAGAAAGCAGTTCTTTTTTGAAAAAAAGAACCAAAAAACTTTTGCTTCCGCTGT
>CAXUIR010000042.1:0-6291 GCA_964251005.1 uncultured Acetobacteraceae bacterium
CGCATGCACCTCGCGTGGGTTGCGGGCGTAGATGCCGGGTCCGCCGAGGAAATCCTCTACGGCGCGGATCAGCAGCGCGGCGCGCTGGTAGCGGAACATCAGCAGCTCCGCCACGATCCACTTCATTGCAACCGCGCCCAGCTTGCGCGTCGGGTCGGGCAGGTGGCGCGCGGCGAGCACGAACATGTTGCGGAACTCGTAGTACACGTGCCAGCTGCCGAGCTTGGCGTAGAACGGCTCGTGCCAGATGCCAATGCCTGGGCTCGCCACCAGGGGCACCCCGGCGTCGTGCAGCCGGCGGCCGAACTCCACGTCGTCGCCGCGGATGAAGCAGGGCATCGGGTAGCCCACCCGGTCCAGCAGGCTCAGCTTCAGGCCCATGAACCACCAGCCGTTGTAGTGCATTGGCGTCTCGTCGTGGAAGCGGTCCAGGCTGCCGGGGTGGGAGAGTTCGGCGCCCAAATGCAGCGGCACGGTGGCGAGCTTGGCGTCGTCCAGCCTGGCGCCGGCCTCGTAGAGGTGGGTGGGGCGGAACAGGTCCAGCATGTGGCCGGCCACCACCAGGTCCTCGCGTGCCAGCGCGTAGAGGCGCGCGGTCCGCAGCACCGATTCCGGCTCGATGACGACGTCGTCGTCCATCAGGATGACGTGGCTCGCCCCCAGCGCGCGCGCCTCCAGCAGCCCGCGGGTGAAGCCGCCGGCACCGCCGACATTGTCCTGCTCGACCACGTGCAGACGGCCGGCCAGCCCCGGCAGGTTGCGTGCGGGCTGCAGCCGGGACGCGAGCCCCGGCTTGCCGTTGTTGACCACCACGACGCCGGCGACCGCCTCCAGCACGTCGGCGTCGCGCTCCAGCCGGCCGAGCACCTCGGCGAGCGGCCCGTCGCGGTCGAAGGTGCAGATCACCGGCATCAGCCGCACCGGCACAAGCGGCGTCTCGGTGGTCCATACCCCGGCGACCAGCTCGGCAGGCTCGCCGGCGCCGGCGTCGGCCACGATGCGCAGCGCCAGGCGTCCGGCGGCGCGGGGAGGCGGCAGGCCCGGCACGTCGAGCACCACGTCCTCCCGTCCGCTCTCGGCCGAAGCCCGGGCTTCGGCAACCAGCACGCCGGGCGCGTAGCGGCTGTGCCGCCACAGCTCCACCCGCGCTGCGCCGGCCAGCCGCAGCGTGCAGCGCAGCCCGCCCAGCACGGTGTGCCGGCGCCAGACCGTCTCGTCGAAGCTGTTGAAGTAGGTGTCCAGGTCCAGCACGCCGCCCGGTGGTATGGACGCGCTGACCCGGCTGCTCTGGCCCTCTCGCCGGTCCTGGTGGCGCCAGTACAGCCCGGCAGTCTCCGCCGAGGCGGGCCACACCAGCCGTTGCAGCGTCTGCCGGCCCGCCTGGCCGCCGGTCGGACGGGTCACAGCGCGCTTGCCGGTTCGGACAGATGCGGCAGCTCGGCCACCCCGGTGCCGGGCACGGCGTCCAGCCGTCCCGCCACGCCGGACCAGGTGGCAAGCAGCCACCTGCCGTAGCCGGACGGGTCCCGCGCGGTGCCAAGGTAATAGCAGGCGTAACGCACGTGGTCTGCCGCCAGCCACCCCCACTTGCCGTAGCGGGCGAACACCCAGCCGCGGTTGCGGAACTGGTAGTGCCGCTTGAACGGCGAGCACGGCACCACCGCGTAGAACGCGCCGCCGAGGATCGGGTGGATCTCCGCGCCGGAGGAGGGGTGCAGGAACCCGGTCTGGGTGTCCGTCACCACGCGCAGGCCGGCGCGCTTGGCCCGCAGCAGGAACTCCACCTCGTCGCCGCGGATGACCAGCGTGCGCTTCGGCAGGCCGATGCGCGCGAAGGCGGCGGCCGTGATCAGCGCGCCGTTGAACAGGTGGGCAAAGCCCTCGATCAGGGGGCGTGGCCTGAGGCCCGCGACGGTGAAGCGGGTCCAGCCGTTCTGGCGAATGGGAAAGGCCAGCCGTGCCGGGTCGGCCACGTCGCGCACCAGCGGGCAGGTCAGTGCGCTGCCGGCCACGGCAGCGGTGGTCAGCAGGCGGGCAAGGCAGGTGGGCTCGGCCGGCTGTCCGTCGTCGTCCATCAGCCAGACATGCGTGGCGTGCTCGGCCAGCGCCGCCTCGATGCCGACGGCGAACCCCGCTGCCGGGCCGATGTTGACGGGCAGCGTGATGACACGCGCGCCGGGCAGCACGTCGTCGACCGCCGGACAGATCGATACGCGGCTGGCGTTGTCCACCACGATGACCCTGTCGGGCGGGCGAACCTGGCTTGCGAGCGCGGAGAGGCAGCGCGCCAGCATGGCGGGCCGGTCATGCGTGAGCACGACGGCCACGACCTTGGCGCCGTTCGCCGGTCGTGCAGAACCGGACGTTGAAGCGCTGCCGCGGGACACGCGCATCAATAGCCGTCTCGTGTTGGCGGGACGCAACACACGAAGCAGGTACTGCCATCACAAGTCAGGTGGTGCGGTCGCTTTCTTGGTTTTGACAGGAAGCAAGCAACGGTTCTTTTTTGAAGAAAAGAACCAAAAACTTTTGCCTCTGGGGTGCGCCGTGTGGAACGACCTGTGAGAGCCGGAGCCGATGCGCGCCGCCCTGCAGGACGAGGCGGCCCGTGCCAAGACCGCGCCCAGCGCACTGGAAAGCCGTGTGATAGACATCGAGCCGACTAGGACCGGGTGCGAACCAACCTGGGCAGCGTGCCACCAGGGAGCGCGTGCACCGCGAGTACCTGACGATGATGCAGTCCGACGAGAACGGGTCGGCAGACCTCCGCAAAGCAGGTCCAGGCAGTGCAGGCGAAGATGGGCGCGGCGCAGCGGGCGCTGAATGAAAATGTAGCGCAACGGCAACGCCGCCCGTGCCCCTCACCGTCGCCCCGCACCCCATTGCAGAAGAACACCGCGACAGCCGACCAAAAGTTTTTTGCTGCTTTTTTCAAAAAAGCAGGCCTTGCTTCCTGCGCTGGCCAAACAGTACAGCAACGGAACAGCCTAGGAGTGACCCGGCATGCAAGAGGTAATCGCATTGCGGCCATTCGTGCCTGCAAAGGACTACGAGACGTCCAAGGCCTTCTATGCTGCGCTCGGCTTCACCGAAAGCTATAAGGACGCCAGCATTACCATCTATGAGGCCGGCAGCTTCAGCTTCTTTCTGCAGAACCACTGTGTCGAGCAGTTCGCGTCGAATTGCATGTTGCAGTTGGTGGTGCGCGACCTGGACGCCTGGTGGGCGGCGCGAGACTGGGACAAGCTGACGGCGTTTGGCACGAAGGCGCCGACAGCGCCGGCGATGCAGGCGTGGGGCAATCGGGTAGCCTTCGTATTCGATCCCTCCGGGGTGCTGTGGCACGTTACTGAAAGCACGGCCTAGTCTGCGGGGAAAAGACAGAAGAAAGGCCTTCTTTTTCGAGAAAAAGGAGCACAAAGCTTTGCGCTCGCTGTCGCGGGAAGCTGAAGCACCGGGCTTATAACAGCCTGCGTTGAGGCTGCCACCGCAAGGCAAGGAAGGCCTTCTTTTTTGAAAAAAAGAAGCAAAAAACTTTTGCTCCTGCGCCTGCAACATGGTTCGGCTTGGGTCTGCCAGCGAGTCTGCTGGCACCAGTATCCCTCTCCTTGATGCAGGCGCGGGAGCAAAAGTTTTTTGGTCCTTTTTTTCAAAAAAGGAGTGCTTGCTTCCTATGTGTCAGCCCAAAAGCGTGCTGATGTCGAAACGACTCGCACCTGCGTCCTCAATCGTTCAACGGATACGAAGCCATCAGCCGGAGCTGGTTCTGCCACTCGCGAAACATCACCACGCCCCCACTCGTCTTGGCGCCACGCCGGCGCAGCTCCGCCGCGATCGCGAACGCCGCTCCGTAATGACGCAACTGCGACGCGTACACCTCCAACAGCGTGGTGTCCGGGTCCCAGATGTGGGTCGCTTCCGAGCCTACGCCGTTGACCTCGATGATGGTGAAGTCCCGGCCTTCCCGCAGCGCGTCCAGGCTGCGATAGCGCACGTCGATGCGGCCGAAGTGGAAATCCGGTATCGCGCGCGCGATCGTCTCGATCCTGGCCGTCAACGCCGGGGTGATCTCGGCCGTGCCGTTGCGGAACACCGAGCCGCGGCAGTGGTTGCCGGCGAACACCAGCCGCACGCGCTCGCCCCAGGCCGGCACGCTGTCCAGTCTGCCGCCCAGCCGCGCCAGGTATAGGTGCTGCAGCTTGCCGTGCCGCGGATCCGCCTTGATCAGCGCGCGCAGGGTGGAGACGCCGTCGCCGCGCACGCTTGGTGCATGTTTCAGGGTCAGCGAGGTAACCTGCCCCACTGCCTCCTGCGGCCGGCGGATGTAGAAAATGCCCGCCTCGCCCTCGTAGGCGATCAGCTTCTGCAGCACCAGCGCGACGCCGCGCGGAAAGGCGGCCAACGCGCCTGCCAGCGCCGCGTGGTCTTCGACCAAGCGCACGCCGGCGCCGTTGCAGCCGATGTCCGGCTTCAGAACCAGCGGCATCGACAGGCCGGCGGCCGAGGCGGCCGCCAGCGCGCGCGCGAGGTCGTCCGTCCCGGTCACCATCGTGGTGTACGGCGCGATCCAGTCGCGTGCCTCGCCTTCCACCAGGTCCAGGATCGCCGTCTTGCTCTCGCCGCACAGCCCGCCGGTGCTGATGCGCGGGTTGGCCGCCGTGGGCAGGCTGAAGTCGCGGTGCCAGATGCCCAGCCCGATCCACTGCGCTACCACGGGAAAGTAGGTGAGCCAGCCGGGCAGGAACTCGAACGGCGAGACGTCGCGCCGCCGCGCCGCCGGCGCCGGGTGGGCGGCGTCCAGCACCGAACTGTCGAAGCCACCCGGCGTCAGCGCGTCCAAGCGAACCAACCCTTCATAGAACCTTGCCTTCCTCCGAGCCGGCCTGGGCCCGCACGGCCAACCTGCCCACCAGCAATATGCCGAGCAGGAACGCCGCGAAGCCAAGCCAGCGCCACTGGCCGAGATGCTCCACCAGCAGCTTGCCCACCCGCAGCGACAGGACGAACAACGCCGAAGTCCAGATCAAGGTCGCACCGACGGCGGCGGAGACGAATTTGCGGAAGTTTGCGCCCAGAAAGCCACAGGCGGTGTAGGTCGGCAGCCGCACGCCGGGCAGGAAGCGGCTGATGAACACCACCTTGAAGACGTGGCGTTCCAGCCAGGCGCGCCCGCGATGCTGCCGCTGCGGCGGGATCAGCCGGCGCGCCCAGGGCACGTGCGCCGCCAGCCGGCCCAGCCCGTACAGCCCGATGTCGCCCAGCACGATGCCGATGTACAGCGCGCCCAGTGCCACCGGCATCGCCACGCCGCCGCTCTGCACCGCCAGCGCCGCGGCGGCCGTGGCGGCATCCTCCAGGATGAAAGTGCCTAGCACGATGGCCACGCCCTGCAGCACTTCCGAGTGGCCGGCGATGGTCAGCAGGTGGCTGACGGAAAAGTCCACGCTCAGGTCCCGGCCGCGTGGGTGTGGCGGCTCGATGGGCGGTTCACTGGGTCAGGCGGTCCACGAGGCGGGCGCGCGCGTCCGTATCCAGCGCCATCGCGCGGGCCAGGTAGGAATCCACGGACCCGTACTCCGCACGGATGGCATCGAACGCGGCCACAAGCAGCGGCTCGTGGGCGCCGAGCAGCACCGCCTTCACGTCGGGCGGCAAGTCGAACTTGCTGGCGATCTCGCGCTTCCACTGCGTGTTGGTCGCCAGGTAGTCGCGCATCACGTCCGGCCACGCCACGCCCAGCGCGGTCAGGATCAGCGCGGAGCCGAACCCGGTGCGGTCCTTGCCGGCCGAGCAGTGCAGCAGCAGCGGCACGCCGTCTTCAGCCAGCAGGCACGCGAACAGCGCGCGGTACTGCGGCGTGCTCTGCAGCGCGTAGGCCCGGTAGGCGTCGCGCAGCAGGTCCAGCATGTCGTCGGGCGACATGTGGCCGCTCACCTGGCCGGTCTGCAGGATGTCCTTCAGGCCGGCCCCAACGGAGGGCTCAATCGGCAGGCTGCGAACCGCGGCGCCGGCGATATGCACCGGATTGTGTGCGGCCTCCCGCACGCCGCGCAGGTCGCAGACGGTGCGCAGGCCGAGGCGGGCAATGGTGGCGTCGTCGGCGGGCGAGAGGTTGACCAAGGCGGGGGCGCGGAAGATCAGGCCGGTGCGGACCTGGCGGCCGGACGCGGTGGGCCAGCCGCCTAGGTCGCGCAGGTTGGAGGCATGCTCTAGGGGGATCATGGCGCGGGTGTTTAAGAAGCGGCCGGGGAATGGAAGGGGAGGGCAACCACAAATTTTTTTTTTTAAAAA
>CAXUIR010000042.1:6301-11774 GCA_964251005.1 uncultured Acetobacteraceae bacterium
TCCTTGCCCACGCCGAACTGCACCGTCGGCAGCAGCGCGCCCAGCGGCGTCAGCACGATGCCCAGACCGACCGCAGCACCCGCACGGGCCGCGACCTCCGCACCTGGCCGGATCGACGGACTGGTGATCGGCCCTGTCAGGTCGATCGGCCCCGGCAGCGACCCGATGGAAAAGCCTTTCGACCGGGTGGTCAACGCGTAGTCCAACGTCTGACTGCGCAGGTCGATGGTGCCCTTCCCGGTCACCCGCGCCTCGTTGGTGTCGAGCAGGAACGTCTTGGTGTCCACCACGCCCTGCCGCAGCTGCCAGTCGAGGTCGAAGCAGTTAATCTTGGCGCGGTTCGGCACGCCAAGAGCCGAGAGCACCGCGTTGCCGAACTCCAGCCCGGCGATGTCTACCAGCAGGGCGGAGACGTCGCCGGCGCTGACCAGCACCAGCTTCAGCTCGCCGTTGCCCTGGCCCATCATGCTGGCCAGCGAGTTGCCGTTAGTGTCGATGCGGGCCTCGCCGCCGATGATGCCCTGGCCCTTGAGGGTGTGGGTGGCAGCCATCAGCCGAGAGATGTTGATGTGCTGGAAGCCGATGTCGGCGTTGGCGTGCACCAGGTCGTGCGCGTCCGGGCTCAGCTCGATGACGCTGAGGATGTTGCCGTCGCCCACCACGAAGTCGAGCGGGTGCAGGCTGATCTTGCCGTCGACGATGTCCAGCGTGACCAGCAGCTTGTCGAACGGGGTAAACTTGTTCTCGATGTGCTCGGCGCGGTACTTCAGGTGGATGTCGGCCGCACGGATCTTCGGCAGGCTGATCGGCGTGCTGGGGAACAGCGACTTGCTGGCCTTGGCCTTTGCCTGCTCGTGACGTTCGGCGGCGTTCTGCCCGGCCACGCTCGCCTTGCCGGCCGGCGTGCCAATGAAGCCGCCGAGGTCGGCAAGGTCCACGCGCCTGGAGGCCAGGTCCATCGTCACGTCCGGCGGCGCGTCTCGGCGCGGCTCGCCGGCGATGGTGCCTTCAAGGTCCGAGCTGCCGACGCGGCCTTCGAAGTTGGTGAAGCGGATGCGCGGCGGCGCGTAGTCCAGGTTGCCGGAGATCGCAAACGGCGGGGTCTGCGGGATGGGAATGCCGGTGAGCGGGTAGAGCTGCGACATGTCCGGGCCGGAGAAGGAGAGTTTCAACCTGGCACCGGCGAAGTTCAGCGGGTTCTGCACAGTGCCGACCAGCGAGGCCTTGGTCTGGCCGTTGGCCACGTGCAGGTCGATTGGATACGGATGCTGAGCGTCGCGCAGGCTGAGCAACGCGCCGCCGACGAAGCGGCTGGTGATCGGCTGGGCGGCGTAGGTGCCGTGCGAGTCCACCACGATTGCCGCCGGCTCGCTGCCGGACGCGGGCCGGGTGGAGATGGCGGCGGTGAAGTTGGACTTGGCCTTCGGGTCGACGATGTGCGCGGTGCCGTCGTTGATCTGCAGGTCGCCGATCTGCGGCGGTGGCGTAGGTTTGGCGCCCGGTTTGGCCGGCGGCAGCTTGAGGGTGAAGTTGTTCGACCCGTCCGCCAGCGCGGTGGCGTGGATGTCCGGGTGGTCCACGGTGATGCCCGGCAGTACGATGGTACGGTGGCTGATATACTCCATCACGTTGGCCACGATTGTCAGCCGGCCGACACGGGCCAGCGGGTCCGGGCTCGCGAAGCCGTCCGGGTTGGCGACCACCACGTTGTCGGCCGCCACCGTGGTGGTGCGGCCGAGGCGGACGTGCAGGTGGTCCATGGTGACGCGCCGGCCGATGGCGGCGGACGCCTGGCGGTCCACCAGCGGGATGAACCAGTCCCAGTTCCACAGCAGGATCAGCACGATCAAGGCGAGAATCAGGACGCCGAAGATGCCGCCGGTGATCTTCAGGCCGAGGTGACGGCCGCGTGGGCGCGCGGTGGTTGCCGGCTGAGGTGTCGACTGGTCCATGGTCGGCGAACGTTCGGGTTGCGGCGCGGGTTTCGGGAAGCAAGGAAGCGGTTCTTTTTTGAAAAAAAGAACCAAAAAACTTTTGTTCCCGCGCCTGCATCAAGGGAGGTTACTCATGCAGGTATATATGCCGGCAGAACCAGGCCTTGCCGTAGCGTAAGCGTGGAGCAAGATTTTGGTCGGGCTGTCGTGAAGCTTCCGGCAGCGCCCCGCCAAGGAAATAAAAGTTTTTTGGTTCTTTTTTTCAAAAAAGAACCGCTTGCCTCGCTACGCCAGGATCACTCGATACCGGGCGTAAACGACGCCGCGTTGCCCGGATGCTCGCTCACCTCTACCGCCTCGCACGCAACCCGGCCGCCCGTCTCGCGCGCCAGGAAATCGCTCGCCCAGGCGTGCGCCAGGGCGGCAAACGCCTCGCAGCCGACGGCGCCCACCACCCGCAGCTGCGCCAGGCCCTGCGCCTCCAGCACGCGGAAGGCGGCCAGGTCGGGGTCGTCCTGCGCCGCCAGCAGGGTGTGGTCGAACATCGATTGCAGCCAGTTGCGGAGCGGTTTCAGCCCGCCGAAGTCGATGCACCAGCCGCGGTCGTCCAGCGTGTCTGCCACGAACACGAAACGGAAACCCAGCGCGTAGCCATGCAGGAAGCGGCAGTGCGAGTGCGTGGCCTGCCATTGGCGGAACACGCAGGACAGGCCCTGGTCCTGACCGTAGGTCTTGGTCACGCGCCAGCGTCCCGGCGGAGTGGGTGGTGAGGTCATCGTGCGCAGGCCATAGGTCTGCCGCCGGGCAGGGTCAAACAGCGTGCCTGAACCACACCGGCCATCCGTGCAATTCCTACGGAGCGACTCCGCTTTGCGCGCTGTGCATCGCAGGTTCAACGCAACGCTCACGTTGAAATCTCCATATGCACTTCTGCGCTGGACTAATTTGCTGTTGTCTAGCCGCACTGGAGAGAACGCGATGTTCGACTGCACGACGTTCGACCGCCCGGCCGACCTGCTGTCCGACGCCGCCCCGCTGCTGGCGCCGCACGTGGCCGACAGCCTGGACCAGCTCTGCCAGGCGATCCGGCACGACCACCCGGGGCGCATCGCCGCCGTCTCCTCCTTCGGTGCAGAATCCGCTGTGCTGCTGGCGCTGGTGGCCGAGATCGACCCCGCGACGCCGGTGATCTTCGTGGAGACGCGCCAGCACTTTGCCGAAACGCTCGCCTACCGCGATGCGCTGGCCGCCCATCTCGGCCTGACCAACGTGCGCAGCGTCGGGCCGACCGACGCCGAGGTGGCCGACATCGACCCAACCGCCGAACTGTGGCGCTACGACCCCGACGCCTGCTGCGCCTTCCGCAAGGTGACGCCGCTGGACCGCGCGCTGGCCCCGTTCGACGCGTGGGTCAGCGGCCGCAAGCGGCACCAGACGCTGACCCGCCGCGCGCTGCCGCTGCGCGAGGCGGCGGGCGGCCGCGTGAAGCTCAACCCGCTGGCCGCCTGGACGGCCAGGCAGATCGAGGCGGAGATGGTGGTGCGCAGCCTGCCGCGGCACGCGCTGAGCCTGGCGGGATACAAGTCCATCGGGTGCGCCACCTGCACGCGTGCTGTCGCCGCGGGCGAGGATCCTCGCAGCGGACGCTGGGCCGGGACCGGGAAGGTGGAGTGCGGCATTCACCGGGACGCAGGGGCTAATATTTAGGGCTCGTTGCTGGCCAGGTCGCAGGCAGCGAGACTGCTGGGGCACTGTGAGGTAGGAAGGCAAGCAAGCGGTTCTTTTCTGAAAAAAAGAACCAAAAAACTTTTGTCTCCGTTGGGTGTACCAGGTTGAAACGTGTCGTTTCAGCCGTCCGCGACAGCCGCAGCAAAAGCTTTTTGCTTCTTTTTCTCGAAAAAGAAGGCCTTGCTTCTGCTCGACAGGCCAAGGGTAAACCATGCCGGACCAATCCTGGCATTTCTGGATCGACCGCGGCGGCACCTTCACCGACGTGGTCGCCCTCTCGCCAACCGGCGAGCTTCTGACGCGCAAGCTGCTGTCCGCGCACCCCGAGCGCTACGAAGACGCCGCCATCCAGGGCATACGCGACTTCCTCGGCCTGCTTCCTGGCGAGCCGATCCCCACCGCCCGCGTCGCCAGCGTCAAGATGGGCACCACTGTGGCCACCAACGCGCTGCTGGAACGCCGGGGCGAGGCGACCGCCCTCGTCATGACCGAGGGTTTCGCCGACCTGCTGCGCATCGGCACCCAGACCCGGCCGAAGCTGTTCGACCGCCACATACGCCTGCCGGACCGGCTGGAGCACTGCGTGGTCGAAGCGCGCGAGCGGTTGGACGTTCACGGCCAGGTGCTGACCCCGCTCGATGCCGGCCACGTCCGCGCCGGGCTGCTTCGCGCACGCGAGGCGGGCTGCACCGCGGTCGCCATCGCGCTGATGCACGGCTACCGCTACCCCGCGCACGAGGAGGCGGTGGCCGCCATCGCAGAGGCGCTCGGCTTCGCCCAGGTCTCGGTCAGCAACCGCGTCAGCCCGCTGATGAAGATCGTCAGCCGCGGCGACACCACCCTGGTGGACGCCTACCTCTCGCCGGTGCTGGGGCGCTACGTGCGCCAGGTCAGCGACGCGCTGGGGGACGCGGTGCCGTTGGCCTTCATGCAGTCCAACGGCGGGCTGATCGGGGCGGCGACTTTCCGCGGCCGCGACGCTATCCTGTCGGGACCGGCCGGCGGCATCGTCGGCATGGTGGAGACGGCGCGGGCCGCGGGGTTCGCGCGGGCGATCGGCTTCGACATGGGCGGCACGTCGACCGACGTGTCGCACTATGCCGGCAGCTTCGAGCGCTCGGCGGAGACAGTGGTGGCCGGCGTGCGGCTGCTCGTGCCGATGCTGGCGATCAAGACGATTGCGGCCGGCGGCGGCTCGATCTGCCGGTTCGACGGCACGCGGCTGCGCGTAGGGCCGGAGTCCGCCGGCGCCGACCCGGGCCCGGCCTGCTACCGCCGCGGCGGCCCGCTCACCATCACCGACTGCAACGTGATGCTGGGCAAGCTGCAGCCGGACTGCTTCCCCCGCCTGTTCGGCCCCGGTGGCGACCAGCCGATCGACACGGCGGTGGTGCAGGCGAAGTTCGCGGCGCTGGCCGAGGCGGTAGCGGCTGCCGGCCTGCCGCCCGCCTCGCCGGAGCAGTTGGCGGAAGGCTTCGTGGCCATCGCCAACGACAACATGGCCAACGCGATCAAGAAGATCTCCGTGGCCCAGGGGCACGACGTGACCGGCTACGTGCTCGCCTGCTTTGGCGGTGCCGCCGGCCAGCATGCGTGCCTGGTGGCCGACGCGCTGGGCATGCGCAGCGTCATGGTGCACCTTCTAGCGGGCGTGCTCTCGGCCTACGGCATCGGGCTAGCCGACCAGCGCATCCTGCGCCAGCGCTCGGTGGAGCTGCCGCTCTCCGCCGCGTCGCTGGCGCAGTCTGCCGCCGAACTTGACCGCCTGCAGGAGGAGTGCCGCGCCCAGGTCAGTCCGGACGGGTTCGACG
>CAXUIR010000043.1:0-2633 GCA_964251005.1 uncultured Acetobacteraceae bacterium
CCATCAGGCTCGACGGGTTGACCGCCTTGTCGGTGCTGATCAGCACCATCGCCGCCGCCCCGGCACGGCGCGCCGCGTCGGCCACGATGCGGCTGCCGCAGGCGTTGGTCAGCAGCCCCTCCAACGGGTTGGCCTCCACCATCGGCACGTGCTTCAGCGCGGCGGCGTGGAACACCAAGTGCGGCGCCGCCTCGGCGAACACCGCCTCCACTCGGTCGCGGTCACGTATGTCGGCGATCACCGGTCGGCGCGGCACCTCCGGCCAACCCTCCGCCCGCTCCCGGTCGATCTGCCACAGCGCGTACTCGCTGTGGTCCAGCAGCACCAGCAGTGCCGGGTCAAGTGCGGCCAGCTGGCGTGCGAGCTCGCCGCCGATGCTGCCGCCGGCGCCGGTCACCAGCACGCGCCGGCCGCGCACCAGCCGCGCCATGCCGGGCAGGTCGAGCCGCACCTGAGGGCGATTGAGCAGGTCCTCAATGGCGACCGGACGCAGTTCGATCCGCTCTGCGTTGGTGAGCGCGGTGGGGCGTGGCGCGCGGCGCACCGGCACACCGGCCACTTCCGCCTCGGCGATCAGGCTGGCCAGCGGCGTGCCCAGGAAGTCCGGCTCGGTGACCACCAGCGCGGAGGGTGTCCGGCGCCGGCGCGCGAGGTGGGCCAGCACGTCGCCGGCCTGGCCGGCGGTGCCCAGGATAGGCAGGTTGTGCATCCGCCGTCCCGCCTGGCGGTCTACCAGGGCCAGCAGGCCGACGATCTGCAGCCCGTTCGCCTGGTCGGCGGCCGCGGCGCGGATGAACGCGTCAGCCGCGTCGCCGGCGCCCACCAGCAGCACGCGTTCCAGCGCCGGATCGTCCGAGGCGCGGCGCGGCCGGCCGCGGTACAGCCGGTAGCCCAGGCGGGGGACGCCCAGCAGCACCATCAGCGTCAGCGCGTGAACGATCGGGAAGGTGACGGTAGGAAGGTGGAAGCCGGTCACCTCCAGCAGCAGGGCGAACAGGCCGGCGCAGGCGACGCTGCCGCCCATCACCCCCATCAGGTCGGACAGGCCGGAGAAGCGCCAGTATTGCTGGGACAGGCGGAACGGCAGGCCGCCCAGCAGCAGGGTGATGCCGCCGCCGGCGAGGAACCACAGCGGGTGCAGCAGGCCGCCTTGCGGGTCGGCGACCCAGCGGGCGAGCGGGGCGGCGGTGGCGGCCAGGGCGCCATCGAGCGCGATGTTGACCAGGATGCGGTTGACGGAGCGCTGGGAGGGCTTCACGCGGCGGCGTATAAGGCAACCAGTTGTTTTTTGAAAAACAGAACGAGGCACTTGCCAAACTCGCCTTGGTGGCCGTCTGACGCGGGTCTGCTGCGCTCTGGCGCTCCCACACGCCAGCCGCTTCACCAAGCCGAGCTTTGCAAACACCTCGAACCAAAAAACTTTTGGTCCGGCTGTCGCGGAGGTTCCTGCATCGCGCGCCTAAGAGAGCAAAAGTTTTTTGGTTCTTTTTTCAAAAAAGAACCGCTTGCCTTGCCTTCCACAGGCCGCCAGCCTGATTCGCTGGTATCAAGCGCGCGATGCGCCCCCTCGCCTACCTGCTCTTCGCCACCCTGCTCGCCCTGCTCTCCGCCGCCGTCGTCCGCGTGATGATCCGCGTCGGCACGCTCGACCACCCAGGTGTGCGCAGCTCCCACACCCAGCCCACGCCCAAAGGCGGCGGGGTCGGCATCGTCGCCGCCTTCCTGGTCGGCATGCTGGTGCTCTACGCCGGTGGCGGGCGGGCGCGGGTGCCGGACGCGCCGTTCCTCGGGCTGATCGCCGCCTCGGTGTTCATCGCCGCGATCTCTTACGCCGATGACGTGCGCAGCTGGTCGTTCACCATTAAACTAGGGGCCCAGCTGGCGGCCTGCCTGGTCGCCATCGCGAGCGGACTGCGCCTGCAGGTGCTGCACACGCCCTGGCTGGGTACGATCGATACCGGTTGGCTGGGTGTGCCGCTAACCGCCGCCTGGATCCTGTTCGCCACCAACGCGGTGAACTTCATCGACGGGCTGAACGGCCTGGCGAGCGGCTCAGTGGGGATCGCCTGCCTGATGCTGGCCGGCATCGCCGCCAGCCAGGACGACCTGTTCACAACGGTCGCTGCCCTGGTGCTGGCTGCAGGCATCGCCGGCTTCCTGCCCTACAACTTCCCCCGCGCGCGCATCTTCATGGGCGACGTCGGCAGCCAGTTCTGCGGCTTCGTGCTGGCGGTGCTCGGCATCCTGGCGTCGCGCTTCGGCGCCCAGACCCTGTCCGTGCTGCTGGTTCCAATGATGCTCGCCGGCATCCTGTTCGACGTGCTGTTCACCCTGGCGCGGCGAGCGATCGCCGGCCAATTGGTCACGCAGGCGCACCGTGGCCACCTGTACCAGGTCGCAAACCGCGCCGGCGTTGCAGCTTGGAAGGTGAGTATCGTTTATTGGGGGATGGTGGCATGGGGCGGCATGTGTTGCGCGGCCTTTGCCGCACTGCCGGCTACGCTCAAGCCACTCACACCCGTCATGGCGCTGCTGCCGCAGCCAGTTTGGCTGGCGTTCGTCTGGTGGCGCGCTTGCCGTGCAATGCTCGTCGCGTGGTAGGGCGCCGCGCCTGGGCCGCCGGGTGTTCCCGC
>CAXUIR010000043.1:2643-4313 GCA_964251005.1 uncultured Acetobacteraceae bacterium
GGGCCCCGAGACGTGGTGGAGGCCTTTAACCGTGGCTGCCGCCACGGGCGCTGCGGCGTTCCTCGTTCGCTGCCACCGTCTTGCGAGACGGAGTCGTCGCCTCGTTCATGATGGAGCGCAGGTCGCGCAGGAAGGCGGCGCCCTTGAGGGTACGCTGCACCAGTACGCTACGGCGATCCATTGGGTCCACCTTGCGGCGGGCGAGATCAAGCTCGCCGAGCCGGTCCAGCGCACGGGTGATCGCCGGCTTGGAGACGTTGAGGTCGGCCGCCAGCCCGCGGACGGTATGCGCGCCGTCCTGCAGGTAGCAGGTCAGGAACACGCCCAGTTGCCGAGCCGACAGGTCCGGGCCGTCGCGCCGCACCAACGCCACGATGGTGTCCCGCAGGATGCCGACCATCTGGTCGGATTGTTGAGAAGAAGCAGCAGCCATTTTCATTTCCTTTCACTCTCAGAGACCATTTGCCGTTCCAGCTGCTTTTGGTCCGCACGCTTACCGATACAAGAATCAATCGGATCGAGGACGGTCTAAGCCGCTAAAACAAAGAAAGTTCTAAAATCCTTTCCGATGCTTATTTTCGGTTTCATTACCGAAACTTCAACACACATCGATGTCAACCCGTCGACCGACCCGCGTGACCGACAAACCGGGCTACCGCCTCGAACGTCGCGCGTAGGGTCTGCGCCTCTCCACCGGAGGGCCGCCCTGCCCTGGATACGTCGTTCCAGGCATAAACATCAAAATGCGCCCATCGCGTTCCCTTGGACACGAAACGTTGAAGGAACATTGCAGCCACGATTGCACCGCTATGCGCTTCCTTCGAAACGTTATTGATGTCGGCTACGGTGCTTTCAAGCCAAGAATTGTAACCTTGCCAAAGCGGAAGTCGCCACACGGGATCGTGTACAGCTGCACCCGACTCGGCAAACAAGCTGGCCACAGCATCATCGTTGCTAAACATGGCCGGCAAATCGGGGCCGAGTGCCACGCGCGCAGCCCCGGTCAGGGTCGCGTAATCCAGCAGCAGGTCTGGTGCGGACAGGCACGCTTCGGCCAGCAGGTCGCACAGCACCAGGCGGCCCTCGGCGTCGGTGTTGCCCACCTCCACGCTCAGCCCGGCACGCGTGCGCAACACGTCGGAGGGCCGCATGGCGTTTCCGGAAATCATGTTGTCTGCACAACCAAGTCTGAGTTCCAGGCGCACCGGCAGACGGGCGTCGATGATCAGGCAGGCGGCCGCTAAAGTGATGGCCGCGCCGCCCATGTCCTTCTTCATGCGCAGCATGCCGGCGGCGCTCTTAATGTCGTAGCCGCCGGTGTCGAAGCACACGCCCTTGCCGCAAATGGAGACCAATTTCGCGTCCGCCGACGCAGTGTCGGACCGCCACTCGCCAACCACGACGCAAGGCGGCCGCGAAGATCCGCTGCCGACGGCGTGCAGGGCGGGGTACGTTTCCGCAACCGCCTCGCCAGAGATCACTTTTACGTGCACACCGCGCTTCTCCAGCAAACCGCGTGCGCACTCCGCCAGCTCGGCAGGGCCGAGCAGGTTGGCAGGCGTGTTCACCATGTCGCGTACCAGCCAAGCGGCGCGCGACTCGCTCAGGGCGCGCTCCTGGCCAGTTGGCAGCACGAGCACCGGCCGCGTCTCTGCAGCAGCGCTCTTCAA
>CAXUIR010000043.1:4323-11750 GCA_964251005.1 uncultured Acetobacteraceae bacterium
AACGACAGGAAGCGATAGGCGCCGAGTGCCCAGCCGAGCACCGCCGCGCCAGGGTCCACCGCGCCCTGGCCCAGCCGCCATGGCCCGGCCGGCAAGACGGTGGCCAGCGCGCCCCACACGTAGGGTCCGGCCTCCTCGCCCAACCCGAGCACGGCGCCAGCCAGACCGTCCTGTCCGGGCAGCAACACGACCCGTCCCGCCTCGGCCTTGAAGCCGCAGGCGCGCAGGTAGGCCGCCTGGTGTTCCGGCAGGCCGGCCAGCAACGCCGCCAGCGTATCCGGGCGGGCGGCATGGACCGGTAGCGCGCCCTCCGCGGTGTCGACGAAGCAGTCCGGAGCGCGGTCGAACATTCATCCTCCTGGCAGGCAGCGCGGCACCGCCTCGTCGCGTCCGGCATGCGATCGCACCTTGCATTCGCCCGTGCCGCATCAAATCATTGCCGCATGTCGGGCGCGTCCCTCCGAGTCGGCAAGGACATGTTCGCGCCCAGGGTGCGCGCCGTCCTCGGCCCGACCAACACCGGCAAGACCCACCTCGCCATCACCCGCCTGCTCGGACACAGCTCCGGCATCATCGGCTTTCCGCTGCGGCTGCTGGCGCGGGAAAACTACGATCGGATGGTGGCCGACAAGGGCGTGCGCAGCGTGGCGCTGATCACCGGCGAGGAGAAGATCGTGCCGCCCGAGGCACGCTGGTTCAGCTGCACGGTGGAAGCCATGCCGCTCGACCGCCGCGTGGAGTTCGTCGCCGTCGACGAGATCCAGCTCTGCGCCGACCCCGCCCGCGGCCACGTCTTCACCGACCGCCTGCTGCACGCCCGCGGCCTGGTGGAGACGATGTTCCTGGGGGCCGAGACCGTCCGGCCGCTGCTGCAGCGCCTGGTGCCGCAGGCCGAGGTGGAGACGCGGCCGCGCCTCTCCCAGCTCACCTACGCCGGCCCCACCAAGCTGGTGAAGCTGCCGCCGCGCAGCGCCATCGTCGCGTTCAGCGCGGCGGAGGTCTACGCCATCGCCGAGCTGATCCGCCGGCGCCGCGGCGGCTGCGCGGTGGTGATGGGCCGCCTCTCGCCGCGCACCCGCAACGCCCAGGTGGCGCTGTACCAGGACCGCGAGGTGGATTTCCTGGTGGCCACGGACGCGATCGGCATGGGTCTGAACATGGACGTCAACCACGTGGCCTTCGCCGGGCTGCAGAAGTTCGACGGCCACCGCCCGCGCCGCCTGCACGCAGCAGAGGTGGCGCAGATCGGCGGCCGCGCCGGACGCGGCATGCGCGACGGCAGCTTCGGCACCACCGCCACCTGCCCGGAGATCCCCGAGGACATCGTGCAAGCCGTCGAAGCTCACGTCTTCGACCCGATCGAGAGCCTCGCCTGGCGCAACGCCCAGCTCGACTTCAGCCACATCGATCGCCTGCTCGACAGCCTGACCGCGCCGCCGCCGATCCCCGGCCTGGTGCGCGGCAACGACGCCAGCGACCTCGAAACGCTGTCCGCGCTGGCCCGCGACCCCGAGATCCGCCACTTGGCGCAAGGCCGCCGCCAGTTGCGCATGCTGTGGGAAGCCTGCCAGGTGCCAGACTTCCGCAAGATCACCGACGACAGCCACGTCCGCCTGTGCGCCCGCATCTTCGGCCACCTGGCGCGCGGCGAGAAGCTGCCGGCCGACTGGCTCGCCAGCCAGTTCGCCACCCTGGCCGGCACCGAAGGCGACATCGACACGCTGATGGCGCGGCTGTCCGGGGTGCGGGTGTGGTCCTACGTCGCCGCCCGTGGCGACTGGGTGCCGGACGCGGCCACCTGGCAGGCCCGCGCGCGCGACGTCGAGGAGAAGCTGTCCGACGTGCTGCACGAACGGCTGACCGCCCGTTTTGTCGACCGCCGCGCCGCCCACCTGATGCGGAGGCTGGAGGCAGCCGAAGGCGGCGAGGAGCTGCTCTCCGCAGTCACCCCGCGCGGCGAGGTGGTGGTGGAAGGCCATGCGGTCGGCCACGTCGCCGGCTTCGCCTTTCTGCCCGACCCGGTTGCGGAAGGTCCGGAGAAGCGCCTGGTGCTGCGTGCCGCTCGCCGGTCGCTCTGCCAGGAGATGCCGCGCCGCGTTGCCCTGCTGGAAGCGGCGGGCGACGACGCTTTTTCGCTCACGCCCGACCATACGGTCACCTGGGCAATGACCGGGGCGGTTGCTGGCGCGAACCCTGGCGCGATCTCTGGCGCGATCTCTGGCGCGATCTCTGGCGCGCCTAACGGTGCAATCCGTGGGGCGATCGCGCCTAACGGTGCGAGCCGTGGGGCGGTCCCAGGCGCAGTCACTAGGGCCACGCAGTCCGGCGCGGGCGCCGGCGGCCCCCCCGCGGCCCCCCCCCCCCCCGCCAAACACCCCCCGCCCGGCCGGCGGTCGAGGTGATCGACAGCGAGTGCCTCGACGGCCCGCAGCGCGAGCGCATCCGCCAGCGCCTGCAGGCCTGGCTCGACGCCCGCATCGCCCGCGAACTGGCGCCGCTGTTCACCGCAGTGACCCGCGCCGGCGCCCAGGCCGAGCTGCGCGGCCCGCTGCACCGGCTGCTGGAGGCGGGCGGCGTGGTGGTGGGCAGCACGGAAGCTGAGATCGCCCCTCAGCTGCGCGGCCGGTTAAAGGCGCTCGGCGTGCGGGCCGGCCGCTTCGCCCTCTACGTGCCGGACCTGCTGAAACCGCGCCCGGCGCAACTGCGCGCACAGCTCTGGGCCATCCGCGCGCGGGTGCCGGTGCCGGACGCACCCAACCCGGGCCTGGGCTCGATCACCCCGCCGGACGGCAAGATGGCCGGCTTCCTGTCCATGCTGGGCTGGGTGGAGGCGGGGCCGGTGCTGCTGCGGCTGGACATCGCCGAGCGGGTGGCCGCCGAGCTCGCCTACTCTACCCGCGGCAGGCCGGCGCCGGTGCCGCTGGAGGTGGGCCAGCGGCTGGGCGTGCGGGCGGAGGTGCTGCCGGCGGTGCTGCGCGGCCTTGGGCTGCGCATCCTGCCGGCGCCTTCGCTGGCGCCGGCAGTGTACGGGCCGCCGCCGCCGCCGATGATCGCGCAGCCGCGGCGCAAGGTGGTCGACGTGCCGGCGCCGGTGCATCGGCCGGATTCGCCGTTTGCAGCGCTGGCAAATTTCAGGAAGTAAGGAAGCAGTTCTTTTTTGAAAAAAAGAACCAAAAAACTTTTGTCTCTTGGGTACACGCTGATGGACGCGCCGCGACAGCGCTCGCAAAAGTTTTTTGGTTCTTTTTTTCAAAAAAGAACTGCTTTCTTGCTTTGCTAACCCAGCGCCTAGACAAGTGGCTCTGGTGCGCCCGCTTCGCCGCCACCCGCACCGCCTGCGCCGGCATGGCCGAATCCGGACTGCTGCGCATCAACCGCCAGCCCACCGGCAAGCCGCACGCCAAGGTGCGCGTCGGCGACGTGCTGACCCTGCCGCTCTACTCCGGGGTCCGCGTGGTCGAGGTGCTGGGCTTGACGGAGCGCCGCGGTCCCGCACCTGAGGCACAGGCGCTCTACCGGGTGCTGCCCGAGTAGCTTGCGCCATGCGGCGCGAGCGGCCATATCGCGCCGTCAAGCGTTAAGCTCACTGGAGAATACGATGACCTACGTGGTCACCGAGAACTGCATCAAGTGCAAATACATGGATTGCGTGGAAGTCTGCCCGGTGGACTGCTTCTACGTCGGCGAGAACATGCTGGTGATCAACCCGGACGAGTGCATCGACTGCGGCGTCTGCGAGCCGGAGTGCCCGGCCGAAGCCATCGTCCCGGACAGCGACGACAAGGCGGCACCCTGGGCAGAGCGCAACCGCATCTACGGCACGCAGTGGCCCAACATCACCCGCAAAGGCACAGCACCCGCCGACGCCGACGAGTGGAAGGACAAGCCCGGGAAGGAGGCGCTGTTCTCCGCCACCCCGGGCACTGCGTAACGCCGATCAGTTCGTGGCGGCCGGCTTCTTGGCGGCCGTCACCGGTGTCCAGCCAGTCGCGGTCGGCGGCACGTAGCTGAACGTCGCCGGCCCGCCGATCATCAGGTTGGCCGGCAGCGTGTTCAACGTAGTGCCATCAAACTGCACGCTCTGCACGTGCAGGTTGCGGTCCGACCCAGGTGCCACGTAGAGGTCGTTGAGGTAGTTTACCACCACGCTGTGCGTGGCGGCAGCACCGCCCCACTTACCCTGTAACGTGACCGTCTGCGGCGTGCCGGCGCTGTTCGAAGCAGTTACCGCCTGGGTCTGCACCGGCACACCGTCCACGCTGATCTGTGCCATGGCGTCACCCTGGAAGGCATCTTCCGTCATGGCCAGGGTCAGCGTGTCCGGCTCCTGCACCGGCGTCTGCAACTGCACGACGGCGGGACCGGCAACCAGGGCGGCGCTGTTGGGCACGGCCACGCCGTTGTAGCTCAGACCGTCGATGGACAGCGTAGTGGGGCTCGCGGTGGTGCCGGCAGCCGGCGTGTTCACCACGTTGACCTGGACCGTGTGTGCCGCCGGGCCGAAGCTGCCGGCCACGGTCACGAGTTGGCTTTGACCGTAGGTGCGCAGCGCCGGAGCGGCGACACGCGAGACGAGCAGCTTGCCGTCTACGGAAATGCTGTAGTGCGCGTTCTGCGGTGTCGGGACCTGGCTGATGCCGAACACGAAGCGGTCCGGCCCGGTGCCGTAGGTGACCGGCGCCACGGCCGCATTCCAGAAGTTGAAGCTCTGCGGCCCGTCGCCTAGCAGCGACAGGTTCGCGTTGGTGATCGGCGTGCCGTCGATGCTGGCGCCTGAGACGTAGAGGTTGCGGTCGCCCAACGGGCCGTTGGCGTCGTTGAGAAAGTTGACGGTCACGGTGTGCTTCAGCGTCTTGAACCGGCCATGCACGATGAAGGGCTGGGTTTGCCCCTGCGAGTGGTTCGCCGTCGTCGTTTGCGTGCCGCCGACCTGCGCGCCGTCGACGCTGACGGTGAACTGGGCGTCACCCTGATAGGCGTCCTCGGACATCTGCAGAAGGAGCGTGTCCGGACCGGTGCCGATCGGCTTCGGCGTCACCGGGGTGGGCGGCACCAGCATCGGGGTGGTGTCCACGCCGTCCGGCGAGGAGATCGGCTGCTGAAAGACCGCCGGCATTGCCGGGTCAATCGAAAAAGCGCGGATGTAGTCGACGCTATAGCTGGACGACGCGCCAGTCAGCGGGACGCCGGGCCAGCTGCCTTCGCCGCCGACCGCCAGGTTGGCGATCATGTACATTTCGAGGCCAACCAAGTCGGTCGGCTCGGGCTGTGGATCGCCCACCAACGAGCCGTCGAACACGTACTGGATGGTGCCGTTCTGCCAGAGGAACCCGTAGGTGTGGTAGCCCTGGAAAACATCCACGCCGGTGTTGGTGAAGCCGCCGGTGCTAACGGTGTAGGTGCTGGTATGCGTCCAGTAATCAGTGTTCGTCCCACTGTTGTTAGGCTGCTCCAGGATGTCAATTTCCGGAAAATAGGTATTTGGCAGCAGCCAGAACGCCGGCCAGAACCCCTGTCCGGCCGGCATCGCCGCGCGGATTTCAAAGTACCCTCTGCTCTGGTGGAATATCCCATACGTCTCAACCATGCCGGACGTGTAGGGAACGTTGCCGGACGGCACCGGCGTCGCGTTGAACGTCAGCGTACCGCCGTTGAAGACGTAAGGCTGCGCCGGGTTTGTGATGTCGTAGGGGACGTAGTTCTCGGCTTCGAGGTTGCCGAAAAGGCGGGTGTCGCCGTTTTGGAACGTGTTGATGAATTGCGACATATCCGCTTGCGTGGTCATCTCCGCGTCGAACGTCAGGTGGTAGCCGAGCAGCGACAGAGTGGTCAGAAGGGCAAACGGAACCATGGTGAACGGGCCAGTCTAGTAAGAGAAAGAGGGACAGGCGTCGGTGCCTGTTCGACATTGATACGCATTTGAGCGTGACTTGGGTGCAGCCAATACCGCGGCATTCACGTATTCTACCAAGAATATACATCACGTATGCGAGAGTGATGTTAGACAAGCGTGTTTTCGGAAAACGAACTTTCTCGCATCCGACACAGCTACAAACGCAGGCACATGGCATTGCGTTGAGCACGCCATCGTCTCGCTGTTCAGTTGTTGCGCGTCCCGCAAGATTGACGCAGGACACTTAGAAAAGCGGCAAGTTTTCCTCCTGATTTCACGCACGCCGCGTCAGCGCAAAAGCTGCTGTAATGTGCAGCGAGCGGCGGTCGTTGGTTTGCCAACGATGTCAGCCATGTTCTCGATTGTTGTTCTGCAACGTAGACTTTCCCTATCGTGTCGTGACCACGGCGAGCAACACAAATGAACGTAATACAAGCGGAAGCTCGACCGCAGTTGTATGGATGAAAGTGTTTCAACCCCCAGATGTAGTGCTATGTCATGCTTCTATCACAGGTCAGGCGGCGACACGGCGAATGCGTGAGAGTGCGGAGACAGGACCAAACTATTGACAGTCCTGCGTCGACGTCTGCCGCAAGATAGCAGACGCTGCAGGGACGGCCGGCCTGCTACCTCTTTGCGACAAGAGGCTTGGCTGAAAACTTTCCGCTTGCTGACGCGTGCCGTCAGCAGCCCTCGATGACGCACGCGCGAGCTCCGCTTCCGTCTTTCGAGATGGTAGGCCTTAACTTCGTCCACCTCAGGAGCACGCCCTTGCCACCCATCCCGCAGGACAGCGTCTGGTTCATCACCGGCTGCTCGACCGGCTTCGGCCGCGAGATCGCGCGTGTCGTCCTAGACCGCGGCGGCCGCGCCGTGGTGACCGCGCGCGACGCCGCCCGCGTGCAGGACTTAGCCGACCCCTACCCGGACCATGCGCTCGCTCTCTCGCTGGACGTCACCAGGCCCGACCAGGTGGCCCACGCGGTGCAGGCGGCGGAAGGCAAGTTCGGCGCCATCGACGTGCTGGTGAACAACGCCGGCTACGGCTACATGGCGGCCATCGAGGAGGGCGAAGACGACGAGATACGCGCCCAGTTCGAGGCCAACGTGTTCGGTCTGATCGACATGACGCGCGCCGTGCTGCCCGGCATGCGCGCCCGCGGCCGTGGCCACATCGTCAACCTCTCCTCACAGGGTGGGCTCGTCGGCTTCCCCGGCGTCGGCTTCTACAACGCCAGCAAGTTCGCCGTCGAAGGCCTGTCGGAGGCGCTGGCCGGCGAGATCCGGCCGCTTGGCCTGGGCGTCACCATCGTGGAACCGGGTCCGTTCCGCACCGACTGGGCCGGCCGCTCACTGCGCACGCCCAAGACGGCCATCGACGCCTATAAGGAGACCGCCGGCGCCCGGCGGCGCGCCATCAACGGCTACTCCGGCGCGCAGCCTGGCGACCCGGTGCGGGCGGCCCGTGCGCTCGTCGACGCGGTGGAGCGCGCACCCCCTCCGTTGCACCTGCTGGTTGGCAAGCAGGCGCTGG
>CAXUIR010000044.1:0-11709 GCA_964251005.1 uncultured Acetobacteraceae bacterium
CACACATACCGCCCCAATTCCGCCTGCTTTGCACCACGCGCGCAGCACCGGTCTCACCCAACTAGCCGGCCATGGAACATCATGACGTGGTGCAGGCTCTCGCGGGCTGGGTGTCGGCCTTGGCGCGGAACGCCGTGACCCTCTGGCTGGGCGCCACGTGCGCCGCCTTCCTGACGCTGGTTGCCTGCCGTCTGGTGGCGGGCCGCGCGCGGATGGCGCGGCGCGTGCGCAGGCGGCTGCTGTTTGCCAGGAGGCGGTCGCGCCGGAGAAAGGAGATGCAGTCTGGCAGAAGAAGCAGCAAAAACCTGCTGCGTTTGCAGGGACCGGTTAGCGGGACGTGCGCAAGGTAAGGATGCAAGGCCTTCTTTTCTGAAGAGAAGAAGCAAAAGACTTTTGTCTCCGCTGTCGCGCGCTCGCCGGATGGGTCCCCCACCGGAGCAGAAGTTTTTCGGTTCTTTTTTTCAAAAAAGAACTGCTTTCTTCCTATCGGCCCGCGCGCAACATCGCCTCGGCCACCGCCTGGTCCAGCTCCACGCCTCGTCGGTGTGCCTGGCCTTCCAGCGCACCGGCATCGCCGCCGCAGGCGCCGATCTGCCGGGTTACGTCTCCGTCCGCATCGTCCTGGTCGGTCTGCGTCGCGAGGTCGCGCCGCTGGTCGATCCACACACGATACAGCGTCTCCACTGTGCCGGCGCCGGCACGCTTTGCGACGCAGTCGAGCTCGGGCTGCGGCGGGGCCTGCAACAGGGATTGGCGCACGCCGGCGCGGTTGTGCTCCAGGCTCAGCTGCAGGCTGGGGTCCAGGCCAGGGTGGCCGCTCTGCAACTTCGTCAATGCGAGGATTGCCACGAGCAGGGCGGCCGTGACGGCTAGGGCTTTCCACATGGAGACGTCCGATCAGTTGGCCGAAGTGAAGGCAAGCAAGCGGTTCTTTTTTCAAAAAAGAACTTTTTGTTTCCTGGTGGGCGCTGCGGCAGAGGTGTCGTTTCTACTGGGCTGGAGTCTTGCAACAGCGTGGGCTTTGGGCCAACGTCTCCTATACCAGCGGCCCTGCACTTGACCCTTCGAAATAAGGCAGGGACTGCTTTTGAAAACGAAGCAGCAAGAAACTCTTGGTCCGGCTGTCGCGGATGTTTCAACAGCCCACACCCAAGGAAACAAAAGTTTTTTGGTTCTTTTTTTCAAAAAAGAACCGCTTGCTTGCCTGTCACCGCTGGGAACATCCGGTCGCCGATGTCAGTCCGGCAACCGCAAAGGCGCCAGCTCCGCGAACAGGTCTCCCGGACCCGGGTTCTCCGCCCCGCACGCGCCGCCCAGATGATGCACGATGCCCCAAACCGCGTTCAGCGCCGTGGTGATCGCGCCTTCCGCCCAGGCCGGCGTCCAGGAGATGCCGTCTCCCGCCAGGAACAACCCGCGCTCGGCGGGTGGCATGCCGTCCTGCATGAAGTGGCAGTACATGCGGCGGTTGTAGCGGTAATGTCCCGGCAGCGCGCCCTTGAAGGCGCCGAGAAAGTTCGGGTCGCTCTCCCACGACACGGTGATCGGGTTGCCGATGACGTGGCTGGCGATGTCCACGTCGGGATACACGCGGCCCAGCGCGCGCAGCATCAGCGACACGCGCTGGTCCACCGGCAGCGGCAGCCCCTTCAGCGCGTCGCCCATCCAGGAGTAGGAGAGGCAGATGCTGGCTGGCCGGCCAGGCCCCTCGTCGAACAGGTAGGTGCCGCGCGTCAGCCGGTCGGTCAGCGTCATGCTCATCGTGTAGCGGCCGGTGCGCGGGTCGCGGTCGCGCCAGAAAGGCCTATCCACCATCACGAAGGTTTTCGACGACTGCATGTAGCGCGTGCGGTCCAGCGCCATCCACAGCGGCTGCGAGAGCAGGCGCTCGTCGGTGTCGATGTGCGTGGTCAGCAGCCAGGACTGGCAGGTGACGAGTGCCGCGTCGTAGCTGCGCGTGCCGCCCCAACGGTCGGTGATCGCCAGCCTGTCCGCACCGTCGCGCGCGATGCGGTTGACGCCGGGCCGCGGCGAGCCCTGGTGCAGCGTGCTGAGCGACGTGCCCGCCGGCCAGTGCACGCACTCTGCAGGCGCGTGCGCCCAAAGGCGGCGCGGCAGCTGCTCCACGCCGCCCACCACCATGCGCTGGTCCTCGTCGAGGTTGGTGAGCGCGACGCGCAGGATCTCCAGCATGGAGTTGGGAAAGTCGCTGTCCCAGCCGCCGGTGCCGAAGCCCACCTGGCCGAAGATCTCCCGGTGGCGGAACGGGTGTTTCTGGAAAGCTGTAGAACTTGCAACGAAATCGTAGAACGTGCGCTCGTCCCACAGCGGCACCAGCCGGTTCCACAGCGCCTTCAGCGCGGGCACGTCGCGGTTGCGGATGGCGGACTGGATGGCGCTGAAGTCGGCCTGGTCTTCCAGCGCGTCGCGCCACGCTTCGGATATCTCGCGCAGCACCGGCGGCAGGTTGGCGTCGCCTTCGACGTAGACCTGGTCGCCCTCCAGGTCGAGCAGCGTGCTCGGCGTGCCAGGGTCGAGCGGGTTGGGGAACGGCACCGTGCGCAGGCCCACCAGGTCGAGATAGTGGTAAAAACAGACGGAGGATTTCGGAAACCGCATGCCGCCCAGCTCGGCGATGATGCCGCTGTCGCCCTCGAACGGTTCGGAGCGCAGCCGCCCGCCGATGCGCTGGGATTCGTAGAGCACCGGCCGCAACCCGAGCTTCATCAGCTCGTAGGCCGCGACGATGCCCGCCAGGCCGCCGCCCACGACGGCTACTTCCGCGCCCAGTTGGTGTGCGGGCAGGCGCCCCAGCCCGGCCGGATGGCGCAGCCAGTCGTCGAAGGCGAACGGGAAGTCCGGGCCGAAGGTGGTAATGCGGCGCCGGGCGGCCTCGGTCTCCTCGGTCGGCGGGTGCAGCACGCTCATGCCGGCGGTTCCGCGTTGCGATGTTGCGGCGGGTGATGGCCCATGTGGGTGTTCAACGCAGGAGGTTCTCGCACTGGGCTATCGTCGCGATCCGCCAACAGGTGCAGCGCGCTCATGCCGGCGTGTCCGTGCGGCGGCGGTGCTGCAGCAGACGGCGTAGCTTGGTGTTCAGTGCAGGCTCTCGCGTCGCGTCTTCGTGTCGATCTGCCCGCAAGTGCAGCAAACTCACGCCAGCGTCTCCGCGTCGCGGTGGTGCTGATGGAGGCGGCCGCGCAGGTTGGTGTTCAGCACAGGCGTCTCGTGTTGCACCACCCTCCGATGTGGCCAACAGGTGCAGCACGCTCATCCCGGCGT
Organism: uncultured Acetobacteraceae bacterium; assembly: GCA_964251005.1. Taxonomy (GTDB): domain Bacteria; phylum Pseudomonadota; class Alphaproteobacteria; order Acetobacterales; family Acetobacteraceae; genus BOG-908. The sequence continues at coordinate 3,283 of CAXUIR010000044.1, forward strand.
CTCCGCGCCGTCGTAGTGCTGCGGTTGCCGGTCGCGCAGGTAGGTGTTCAGCACACGCGACTGTCGCATCGCAGCGGCGTCAAGCTCGGCCACCAGCAGCGCTTCTCCCGCGTCCGCACGCGCCAGAACGACGCCGTCGGGTGCGACGATGCAGCTCTCCCCCACGTAGGTCAGTGCGCCCTCCTCGCCGCAGCGGTTGGCGTAGATCAGGAACACCTGGTTCTCGAACGCACGGCTGCGCACCATCACCTGCGGCACGAAGTCATAGGGCCGCATCAGCGCCGTGGGCACTGCCACCAGGTCCGCGCCGCGTAGCGCAAGGCCGCGCACCATCTCGGGGAACTCCACGTCGTAGCATATGAGAATGCCAACCCGCAGGCCACCCAGCTCGGCCAGCACGAACGGCTCGTGGCCGGGCGTGAACACCGCACGCTCCATGTCGCCGAACAAGTGGGTCTTGCGGTAGTTCGCCAGCGTCGCGCCGTCCGGCCCCACCAGCAGCGCGCTGTTGTAGAGTTGCCCGTCCGCGCCACGCTCAGGGTAGCCGTAAAGCAGCGCCAGCCCGCTCCCCCGCGCGATGGACGCCGCTTCGTGCGCCGACGGTCCGTCTTTGGCCTCGCCGGCGGCCTGCAGCGCGGCAGCGCCAATGTTGTAGCCGGTCAGGAACAGCTCCGGCAGCACCAGCAAGCCGGCGCCCTGGGCGGCCGCAAGCCGCGCCGCCTGCGCCATGACGGCCAGGTTGTCGGTGACCGAGCCAGGGCGCGCGGGCCCCTGGAACAAGGCAGCGTGCATACGTCCTCCGTTTAGGGGAGAAAGAAGGCCTTCTTTTTCGAGAAAAAGAAGCAAAAAACTTTTGTCTCGGCTGTCGCGGACGGCTGAGACGACACGCTTGCTTGCTCAGCGCGCACGGTGCAGACGCAAGTTTTGGCTTTTTTGAAAAGAACTGTTCAATACCCTTGATGCTGGGCTTTGACTCTTGACCTCCAAGAAGAAAGCAAGGCCTGCTTTTTTGAAGCAGCAAAAACTTTTATCCCTGCTGTCGCGAAGGTTCTGCAACGCGCGCCCAAGAAGACAAAAGTTTTTTGGTTCTTTTTTTCAAAAAAGAACCGCTTGCCTTGCTTGTCACAGGTCAACACCGGGGACCGCTGGTGTAACTTCACGTCCGCGGCTAGGCCCCGCGAGCACGGTCCTCGCGACGCATGTCGAACAGCGCCTTGAGCGACAGCGTTGCCAGGCCACCCAGCGCCGCGCCGGAGCTGAAATGGATGATCGCCAGCGCCGGTAGGTACAGCAGGATCACGTCCGCTCTCCCCGGCCGTTCAGCGCAGCGCGCAAGACCAGCGCAGCGGAGACCGCTGCGGCGCCGAACATGACGCCGCTCACCACCGAGGTTGCCACTACCAGCCCGGTCAGCAGGCCGGGCCGCGGGAGAAGTCTGATCATGCGCGCGTCTCCGACTGATCCTGAACAGATGGCCACCGTGGCAGGCAAGGCAAGCGGTTCCCTTTCGAGTGTGGGTTCGAAAAGTCGCCTTGCGGCAACCCGGCACGGCTTACCAACCATCTCAGGTTTTAACTCGTAACAAGCGAAGCAAGCGGTTCTTTTTTGAAAAAAGAACCAAAAAGCTTTTGTTCCCTTGCGCGCGCGTTGTAGAAACCTCCGCAACAGCAGGTATAAAAGTCTTTTGCTTCTTTTCTTTATAAAAGAAGGCCTGCCTTCCCTGCCGGTCTTCGAAGGTCAAGCGCCAGGGCCGCTGGTACTAGTCACGCGGCGCGTGTCTCACGCGCATGACGCTCCGATGCTCATGTCGGCTGGCCCGCTTGAACCCGTAGCGGCCAGCTCAATCGGCTCCGATGCTCTGCAACAAGCCAGCTTGCGCCACCGCAAGCGACTCCAGGAGGTATGTCGCCCGTCGCGTGTACCGTGGTGAGCCCGCCGTTTCAGCCGTCCGCGACAGCGGGCCCAAAAGCTTTCGGCTTCTTTTTGGAAAGAGGACGCTTGCTTTCTTTCCTACTGCAGAAACCGCAACACCGGCGGCAAGCTCTCGTCCGGCGCTTCCTCGAACGGGAAGTGGCCGAGCGCGGGCAACGCGGCCAAGGTGGCGTGCGGCAGCGCGCGCAGGTAGTCGGCACTGTTGCCGAACGGGATCATCGCGTCGCGCTGGCCCCACAGCAGCAAGGTGGATGCCTCCACCCGTCGCAGCACTGGCACCGGGTCTTCCAGCACCGATTGCGCCATCCGCGCCAGGATGGCGCCGCGCACGCCCGGCGCCAGCATCATGTCGCGATACCGGGTGACGGTGGCGGGCGTCAGGCGCCCTGTGTCGGCGTAGGCCGGCGCAATGCTGGCGCGCAGCATGAAGCGCGGCAGCGTGTAGGGCAGCACGCGCATCAGCAACGGCACGTCGGGCGCACGGCCGTAGGCGAAACCGGGGCTGGCGAAACCGTCCGGCGAGATCAGCACCAGCCTGTCCACGCGCGCAGGCTCGGCCGCCGCAAACGTCCAGGCGATGCGGCCGCCGAGCGAGTTGCCGACCACGCTCGCGCGGGCCACGCCAAGCTGGTCCATCAGGCCGGCGATGATGGCGACGGCCCGGCGGTCCGTGTAGTCCCCCGACGGGTCTGGCCCGGTCAGCCCGAAGCCCGGCAGGTCGAAACGGATGACCCGGTGAGTGACGGACAGCTTGGCCGCCCAGGCGGCCCACGTCTCCAGGCTGGAGCCGAAGCCGTGCAGCAGGATCACCGCCGGCGCGGTGCGGGGGCCTTCGTCGCGCACACGTAGGCGAAGGCCGGCGACGACACGGTAGTCGTCGAGTCCTATGCGGTAGGTGGTCTCGAGGTAGGCGCGGCCGCGGTCCGGGGTGTAGAGCCAGGCGATGCCAATCATGAGCAAGGCGAACGCTGACAGGAGGAATAGGCGTGGCCAGGTCATGAGAAAGCAAGCGGTTCTTTTTTGAAAGAAAGAACCAAAAAACTTTTGTCACTTGAGTACACGCCGGTCGAACGGTCCGCGACAGCAGGAGACAAAAGTTTTTTGCTTCTTTTTTTCAAAAAAGAAGGCCTTGCTTTTACTTTGGCGACAGCACCATCACCATTTGCCGCATCTCCATCCGAGGCATCTGTTCCACCTTGGTGGCCACCTCAAGGTCCGACCGAATGCGCTCGAGCACCTTCACGCCGATGTCCTGGTGCGCCATCTCGCGGCCACGGAAGCGCAGCGTGACCTTCACTTTGTCGCCCTCCTCAATGAAGCTCTTCATCGAGCGCAACTTTACCTGGTAGTCGTTCTCGTCGATGTTCGGACGGACCTTGACTTCCTTGATCTCGATGACGCGCTGCTTCTTTTTGGCCTCGTTCTTCTTCTTCTGCAGCTCGTATTTATACTTGCCGAAGTCGAGAATCTTGCACACCGGCGGGTCGGCGTTCGGGCTGATCTCGAGCAGGTCCAGGCCCACCGCGTAGGCGCGCAACAGGGCGTCGCGGGCGGACATCACGCCCTGCATCTCGCCTTCCTGGTCGATCAGACGCACTTCAGGTACGCGTATCTCCTCGTTCACACGTGGCCCGTCGCGGGATGGGGCGGCAGGCATCGGTCCTCGGGCTATCGTACTCTCCTATGGCGGTTCCAGGGTCGGCGTCCGTGTTCTGGCCCCGCACGGGCGGGCAGGCAAGCAGGACTGAAGGCGGTTCTACCCCACTCAGTCCCGCGCGGACATCACTTTCAGCATCTCGTAGCCGTATTGGACCGCCTCGTCGAAGGCCTGCACCAATATCCGCTCGTCCCGCGCGTGGGCCCGGCTATCTTCGATGAAGATGGTTGACGAAACGTAGCTCGGCAAGCCCGCCAGCCGCGCATACACCGAATCGGACGCGCCGGGCGCCATCTCGGGCACGACGATGCTGCCTGGCCACACGCGGTCGGCCGCCTGCTTGTAGCGCGCCAGCAGGCGGGCATCGGGCGGCGTCTCCCCGCTGGGGTCGATCGGGCCGTCCACGCTGATGGCCACGCCCGGGTCGGCCACCACGCGGCGCAGGGTGGCCAGCACCTGCTCCGGCGTCTCGCCCGGCATCAGCCGGCACTGCACCGTGGCGTGCGCCCGGTTGGGCAGCGCGCTTTCGCCCTGGCCACCCTGGATCATGGTGGCCACACAGGTGGTGCGCAGCAGGGCGTTGAACATCGGGTCGGCGCTGAGCCGTGCGGCGGCGTCCTGGTCCGGCGCCGCACCGCCTATCCTGCCCATGTCCGCGCCGGCGGACCCGCCCACCAGCCGGCCGACCGCCGGGAAGTATTGCCGCGTGGTCGCCGTGATGTGCGTGGGAAAGCTGTAGGCAGCGAGATGCTGCAGCGCCGCCGTCATCTGGTAGATGGCGTTGTCCGGCCGCGGCAGCGAGCTGTGGCCGCCGGGGTTGGCGGTTGCCAGCTCGTAGGTGGCGTAGAGCTTCTCGCTGGTCTCCACGCCGATGTACAGCCGGTGGCCGTCACGGAGCTGGCCGCCGATGTCGTCCACGTTCAGCACCAGGCCGGCGTCGATCAGGGCGCGGCGGCGGGCGAGGAGGAACTGCACGCCGTCGGCGTCGCCGCCCGCCTCCTCGTCTGCGGTGAAGGCAACGACGACGTCGCGGTCCGGCACGAAGCCCTCCTGGCGCAGGCGGATCAGCGCGGTCAGCAGCACCGCGTCCTCCCCCTTCATGTCCTCCGTGCCGCGGCCGTAGAAGTAGCCGTCACGCTCGGTCACGCGGAACGGGTCGCTGCTCCAGGCGCGGGCGTCGACCTCGACCACATCGAGGTGACCGATGAACAGGACCGGCTTGCCGAGACCTTTTCCATGCAGGCGGATCACCACGTTGCCCTTGGTCGGGTGGTCGGGCGGGGCGAGGACGGTGACGTCGGCCGGCGCGAAGCCGGCGGCGAGCGCGCGGGCCGCCACCGCCTGCGCTGCGCCGAGCGAGCCGTGCGCGTGGGTGGAGTCGATGGCGACGAGCTGGGCGAGAATGTCGCGCGCCATGGTGCGATACTGCGGCGGGGGCTGGGCACCTGGGGGGGTGATCGGCGTCTGCGCATGGGCGGCGGCCATGGTGGCAATCAGCATCAACGCAGTCAGGCTGTTAAGTATCCACAATTCTTTTTTCATCGACGCCACCGGGTTAGCCGCATCTGGACTGGCCTCCATCCAACGGATGTCGTAACCTTTGACGCCCGCTTGTCAACTGCTCCATCATTTGCACTGTTTCTGTTACGGAAACTCCAGGCAGACGACGGTAAGGTGACATGAGGAAGCTGCACCCCGAGGAAAGACAATTGCTTATCGGCTTGTCACGCGGCCGCTCGATCGAAAACATGGTGATGTCTGCGGTTGCGAACGCTTACGTGAAAGATTTGCCAGATGGCGGAATGCGAAGCGTACAGTTTGTCTCGCAGGTGAAAACGTCGAGGCGTTTCGGTTGCGAGGCACTGGAAGGCACGTTCATGGACGAGGATGGCGTGCCTGTTTCCGTTTCAATAAACCTAGATCAGGATGGAGATCTACTCGAAATAGACATGTTTAAAGCGGACAACTCACCGCTCATTAGGTATCCCACCCCAGAAAGCGTTGCATTGAGCTACTGACTATCCGAAGCTCTCGTTTTTATACGACCGAGCCTAACGACTTTGTTGAACAGAATAGCGGGAATTTCATTGCGGCAACAAAAAGCTAACGAGAGTCGTGACAGCCGAGGCAGAATTATTACGCTTCTTCAAAAGAACAGGCCTGCTTCCTTTCGGCTGATCACCGCGTCGTCGCGAGCTCCAGCCGCCACGTCTCCCCCTGCACCGGCACGCCGAACGTGTTGTGTATCTCCGTGTGAACCAGCGTGAAACCCTGCGCCGCGTAGATCCGTCGCGCCGGCGCCAGTATCGTGTGCGTCCAAAGCGTCATCTCCGTGTAGCCCACCTCGCGCGCGAACTGAACGCACGTGCGCACCAGCAACGAGCCGATGCCGCGCCCCTGCGCCGCCGGTTCCACGTGCAGCAGGCGAAGTCGCCCGACGCCGCCGCCCTCGTCGGTCAGCAGCACCGCGCCGGCCATCTCCCCATGAAGTTCGGCCACCCAGCACTGCTCGCGTCCGGGCTTGAAACCGCGCAGGAACGCAGTGGTCGTCTCGCCGACGTTGATCTCCAGTCCGCGTCCCCAGCCCTGTGTCTCGGCATACAGGATCGCCTGGCGCGCGCAGATCATTCCCATGTCGCCGGTGCGGAAGGTTCTGACCGTTATGTCACCTGCGTCAGCCGTAGACACGGTCGCTTCCTCTCAGCGTTATTTTGCCGGCCGTTCAAGCTTGCTGCCGCAATGCCTAGGGACATCGGAGGCAAGGCAAGTAGTTCTTTTTTGAAAAAAAGAACCAAAAAACTTTTGCTCTCTGTAGGTGCGCGTTGTTGAGACGTGTCGTTTCAGCCGTCCGCGACAGCGCTCGCAAAAGCTTTTTGCTTCTTTTTCTCGAAAAAGAAGGCCTTCCTTGCTTCGCTACGAAACGGGTGCGTCCACACGCCGCACATTCGGCGCCTCCGCCTCGCGCGCCAGCAGTGCCAGTGCCGCCTCAAACCCCAGCACCTCCTGCGCGTCGCTGCCGAGCCGGCGCAGTGCCACGCTGCGCTGCTCTGCCTCGCGCCGCCCGACCACGGCGAGCACCGGCACGTGCGCCAGGCTGTGCTCGCGCACCTTGGCGTTGATCTTCTCGTTGCGCGTGTCCGCCTGCGCCTCCAGCCCGCACGCGCGCAGCGCGGCCGCCACCTCCTCGGCATACGCGGACGCGTCGGACACGATGGAGGCCACCACCACCTGCACGGGCGCCAGCCACAGCGGAAAGCGGCCGGCATACTGCTCGATCAATATGCCCAGGAAGCGCTCGAAGCTGCCCAGGATCGCGCGGTGCAGCATCACCGGGCGGTGCCGCGCGCTGTCCTCGCCGACGTACTCCGCGTCCAGCCGGTCCGGCAGCACGAAGTCCACCTGCAGCGTGCCGCACTGCCAGTCCCGGCCGATCGCGTCGCGCAACACGAACTCCAGCTTCGGCCCGTAAAACGCGCCCTCGCCTGGGTTCAGCTCGTACTCCACGCCGGCAATCGCACACGCCTCGCGCAACGCACCCTCCGCGCGGTCCCACACCGCGTCGCTGCCCGCGCGCGTCTCCGGCCGGTCGGAGAACTTCACCCGGAACGTGTCGTATCCGAAGTCCTGGTAGACCGACCGCAGCAGCTCCACGAACCGCGCCGTCTCCGGTGCGATCTGCGCCTCGGTGCAGAAGATGTGCGCGTCGTCCTGGGTGAAACCGCGCACCCGCATGATGCCGTGCAGCGCGCCGGACGGCTCGTAGCGGTGGCAGGCGCCGAACTCCGCCATCCGCAGCGGCAGCTCGCGGTAGCTGCGCAGGCCGTGGCGGAAGATCTGCACGTGGCAGGGACAGTTCATCGGCTTCAGCGCGTAGGTCCGCTCCTCGTCCTCCACGTGGGCGATGAACATGTTCTCGCGGAACTTCTCCCAGTGCCCGCTGCGCTCCCACAACGAGCGGTCCACCAGTTGCGGCGTGCGCACTTCCTGGTAGCCGGCCGCGTCCAGCCGCCGCCGCATGTAGGCCTCCACCGTGCGGTAAAGCTTCCAGCCTTTCGGATGCCAGAAGATGCTGCCCACCGCCTCTTCCTGGATGTGGAACAAATCCATCTCGCGGCCGATGCGCCGGTGGTCGCGCCGCTCCGCCTCCTCCAGCTGGTGCAGGTGCGCGTCCAGCTCTTTTTGGTCGCGCCAGGCGGTGCCGTAGATGCGCGTCAGCATCGCGTTGCGGTGGTCGCCGCGCCAGTAGGCGCCGGCCACCTTCATCAGCTTGAACGCGGTGCCGACGTCGCCGGTGCCGCGCATGTGCGGGCCGCGGCACAGGTCCAGCCACTCGCCCTGGCGGTAGATGCTGATCGTCTCGGTTTCCGGCAGGTCGCGGATCAGCTCGGCCTTGTAACGCTCGCCGCGCTTCTCGAAGAAATCGATCGCCTCGTGGCGGTCCCACTCCTCGCGCACGAACGGCGCGTTGCGAGCCACGATCTCGCGCATGCGTGCCTCGATCGCCGGGAAGTCCTCCGGCCGGAACGGCTCGTTACGCGCGAAGTCGTAGTAGAGCCCGTTCTCGATCGGCGGCCCGATCGTCACCTGCGTGCCGGGGTACAGCGACTGCACCGCCTCTGCCAGCACGTGCGCGGTGTCGTGGCGGATCATCTCCAGCGCGTCCGGATCGCGGCGGGTGACGAACACCACGGACGCGTCTTGGTCGATGCGGCGCGAGAGGTCCGCCAGCTTGCCGTCCACCTTCATCGCCAGCGCGGCGCGCGCCAGGCCCGGGCCGATGGCGGCGGCAATGTCGGCGCCGGTCACCGCGGCCTCGAAGCGGCGGACCTGGCCGTCGG
>CAXUIR010000045.1:0-10018 GCA_964251005.1 uncultured Acetobacteraceae bacterium
AAGGCCTTCTTTTTTGAAAAAAAGAAGCAAAAAACGTTTGCTCCTGCGCCTGCGTCACGGTGAAGCCTAGTTTTGCCAGCTTGCGCGCTTGCATGAGAGTCCTCTCCCTGATGCAGGCGTGGGGAACAAAAGTTTTTTGGTCCTTTTTCTCAATAAAGGACTGCTTCATTGCTATGTGGCAGCCTCAAACGCGTGTTGACAAACGTGTCTTCGAAGCTTAGCCGGGACTGAAATCGATGACGCCGTATATAAGGCCTTTGAACAGCGTCAGCCAGGCGGAGGGCTGATCGCTGTCGTTGCCCGCTGCCGTGAACATGTGCAGCAGAGTGTAGGCGCCGCTCGTCAGGTATATCTTGCAGATGCTGCCGGCGTCACCGACACCGAACGTTTGCGTCACCCCGGTCAACGCCGTGTTGTCATCGAGAAGTCGTCCGACCGCCCGACGAATTAATTATTATCTCTCATCCCCCCAGCGCGCGCTGCAGAAACCTCCGCGACAGCAGAGACAAAAGTTTTTTGCTGCTTTTTTCAAAAAAGCAGGCCTTGCTTTCTTCCTCGACAGTCAAGAGTCGAAAACGACGGCTCACTGGCTCAAGGCGACCGATGCGACGCATCTGCGAGCTCTCCGGCAGAAGCTCGAGATGCTCAACCGAAGCGGGATCGACTTCACGCCCGCAAGGCCGCTGACCGATGCGCTCCTTGCGTCAGACGTGAGTCGCCGCGCCAGTGCTCAACCGGGATGCGGGCATTGCTTGAGCTCACGTTCGAGTATCGGCAGCTCCGTTGCGGTGTCGAAACCGATTACCCCCGTCCTGCTGCCCAGAAGCCGCCAGGCGTTACGGGCTTCGGTGAACGCCGCGCAGGCCTCTGCTTGCCGTCCCGCAGCCAGGTAGACTTCGCCCACCGGACGCAACACGACCGGCAACGACCGGGCGGCCTCGAAACTGCCCGGCGAGGCGGCGACGGTGGCGCGAACGTCGGCCAGCTCGGCGCGGGCCTGCGCGACCGCGTCCTCAAACCGGCCCACCGAGGCGAGCGCCTGGGCTCGCTGCGTATGCACCACGTCCACCACGTGCCGCGCGCGCGTGCTGTTCTCGAAAAGGCGCATCATCTCGGCGTCGGCGACGCCGCGGTCAATCACGGCGAGGCCCTCGGCGTGGCGGCCCAGTTCGTCCAGCACCGAGGCCACGTTCCACGAGGTGAACGCGCTGCGTTCCAGCAGGCGCATGTCCGGCACCTTGTCCCTGGCGGCGTCCAGGCTCGCAGCCGCCAGCTGGTAGAACGTCAATGACGCCGCGACGTGGCCTAGGTAATAGACGGCGTCTCCGTGCAGGTTCAACAACGCGGCTTTGATGATCGCCAGGCCTACGCGGTCCGGCTCGGACGGCAAGCCGCGCAGGTCGGCAGCGGCTGCATCCAGCGGCGCCAGCATCTCGGCGGGCCGGCCGCCGTCGTTGAGCAGCTCGGCTACCCCGATCAACGCGCGCGCCTGCGTCAGGCGCTGCTCGTCCGGCGACTCGGCCCTTGCCTTGGGCGCCGTGAGCCGCACAGCCTCCTCGTACAGCCGCCGAGACAGACCGGTGTCGTTGTTCACCGTGCGCTCGATGGCGGCCTGCGCACACAAATTCTGCGCCAGCGCGGTCGCGATGGTGGCGGCCGTATCGGCGCGGGCGGTCAGGCCGGACGGGGCGTTGGCCAGCGCACGCAACGCTGCCTCGGCCTTTGCTAAGTCCTGCTTGGCCGCAACTTCATCGCCCATGCCCTGAACGTCCGGCAGGCCCAGGATACGGCCCGTCTTGGTGTAGCCCCTTGCCACCTCCAGCCCGACATCGGGCGCGGCACCGGGCACTCTGCTCAGTTTCTCCAGGTAAGCGCGCGAGCGCGTGGCGATGTCGCGCCGCAGCGCCGACGTCCCTGGAAAGGCCTGCAACTGGTCGGTTACGTCGTCCAGCAGGTATCGCGACAGCGCACGCACCTCGACAAAGCGCTGATCAGCCTGTGCAAGCGCGGCTTCGGCGCGTATTTCCAACGTCGTCGCCACGACGACGGAAGCGGCCAGGCCGGAAGCTGCTGCCATGGCCGCCGAACTGGCCAGCCAGTTCCGGCGCCAGAAGAACATCAGCTCACGCCAGCGCGTAGCGGACCGCGCGCGCACGGGGTAGCGGTTGCGCAACCTTCCCACGTCATCGGCCAGAGCCCCGCACGAGGCGTAACGGTCGCGTGCTTCGGCCGACCGCGCCTTGGCGATCACCGCGCGCAACTCCGCCGCCTCGGCGGGCTTGGCGCAGCCTTGCGTCAGCTCCGCGAGCAGGCAGCCGAGCGCGAACACGTCGTCCGCCGGCGTCGGGCGAGCGCCGTGACGTTGCTGGGGGCTTGCATAGGCGTCCGTGCAGGCCGCCGAGGACGGATGGTCGGCGGCGACCAGTGCGGAGATGCCGAAATCCAGGAGTTTAACGCCGTGCGTGGGATCGATCAGGATGTTGCTAGGCTTGATGTCGGCGTGCACCACGCCTTGCTGGTGTGCGTAGCCGGCCGCGTCGCACACGTCGCAGAACAGCGCCAGGCGCGCGCGCAAATCGAGCCCCGACCGGGTGGCGTGCTCGTCGATCGGCAGCCCGTCGACCAACTCCATCACGATGTAGCTCTGGCCGTCCGTGGTCAGGCCGCCGTCGTAGAGCCTCGTCACATGCGGATGGTGCAGGCGCGCGAGGATCTCCCGTTCCTGGGCGAACCGGTCGGCCGCCGCACGGGAGAACAACCCGCCGTGGATGAGCTTGATGGCGACAGTCTGCTCGAAGCCGCCGTCCACACGCTCGGCGCGATGTACGCTGCCCATGCCGCCCTGGCCGATCTGCCCGGCCAGCCGGAACGCGCCAACGCGCTCAGGCAGCGTCTTGCGGGGCGGCCATGCGCCGGGCTCGGGCAGGCAGGTGCGCATCAGATGGGCGTCTTGTTGGGCGGCGAACAGCCGTTCCACGGAGTCGACCAAGGCGGGGTCGCGGCCGAACATCGTGCGCAGCCTCGCCGCGCGCTCGCCTTCCGGCCAGGCCAGCGCTTCTTCAAACACATCCAGCGCCAGGCGTTCGTGCAGGCGGGCCGCGCCGTCACGCATCATCGGCCAGCTCCGCCAGCAACCAGGCGCGGGCTGACCGCCACCGCCGCTCCACCGTGCTTTCCGATTGTCCGGTCTCCCGGGCGATCTCTGCGATCGTCAGACCACCATAGAAACGTAATTCCACCACACGCGCGCGGTCCGAGTCGATCGCGAACAAAGCTGTCAGCGCGTCGTCCAGCCGGTCGATCGGTAGCAGGCGCGGCGCTTCCGGCCCGTCTAGCCAGGACGTCACCTCCGGCATCCGGCGCTTGTCTGCCTTCAGCCGGCGCACTTCGTCGATCAGGGTCTGCCGCATCACCCTGGCGGACAACGCAAGAAAATGACTCCGGTCCTGCCAATCGATACGTGCCAGTTTCAAGAGGCGCAGTGCCGCCTCGTGCGCGAGGTCAGTCGGCTGCATCGCCAGCCGCCCGCCGTCGTCGCGCAGGACCCGCCGAGCGACCTCCCGGAACTCCTGATAGTGCAAGGCAAGCAGGCTCTCGCGGGCGGCTTCGTCGCCGCGCGTCATGCCGTCCCATAGGGCGTCTATGCCGTCCTGCGCCAAGTCGGCCTGCTCACTGCGATTGCGCATCAAAGCTGACGCGTGCCGGGCTCCAAGTCAAAAAATAAATCTGCAAACGGTGACGGGTTTAGCGGCGTCAGCACGCCTTTGTATACAGGCTGACCAACAGGACCCGAACACCGATGAGGTACGCCGCTACGGAGCATCTCGACCACCTCAGCTACAGCGACAAGACGCGAGGACTCAACCCTCAGTTGCTACTCACACCGGAAAGCGCCGTCGCTACCGGCGAAACTCGTAACCTCGGCGCGAACTTGCACCTGCACCTACAATCGTGACGTTACATCCACGCTCAAGTCAGAAACGGGAGAACAGGTTGTTGTTAGATGAGGCAAAGCTTCCCACCAGGCCGAACCAGGCGGCATTGGTGCAACGCATAATTGCTGTGTTGAGGGAAGAGAATGCGGCGCTCGCATCGATGGACTTCGCCCGAGCCGGGCATCTGCTTTCGGTTAAGTTCGGTGCCGCGGATGCGCTGGCTTCAGCCTGGCGCAACAACCGGGGCGAAGCGATGTCGTACGCTGTCAGAAATGATCTTTCGTGCCTCATCGAACAGAACAGGACGCTGGTGAAGGCATTCATGACTGCTCAGACCCGGGCACTCGATCAGGTGAGGCGCACGATCAAAACGTCGCCTGACCACCGTAGAGCAGCCTTACGGTAGCGGTAATTTCACGTCGGTGGATACGGTCTGGCGCCACCACGGCATCGTTGAGAACAACAAGAGGTTGCGTCGCCTGACGGACGAGCCCGGCCCGCAGCCAAAGCGGTGCCGGCGTTCCGCTTTGGGCCTGTCTCATACCAGCGGCCTGCAGCCTCAACCTTTGTCGTTCGGCAAGCAAGCAAGGCCTTCTTTTTTAAAAAAAGAAGCAAAAAACTTTTGTCTCCGCTGTCGGGGACTCATCCGGAGAGCGCGCGACAGCGGAGTCAAAAGTTTTTTGGTCCTTTTTTTCAAAAAAGGACTGCTTGCTTTCTGGAGTCAGCGTCAAGGCCGGCTGGTATGAGCGGCGCACCCCAGGCAGCGACTGAGATCAAACCGAGACGATCCCAAGTCTCGGCGCGCGCTTTCAAGGAACAACCCCTTGCCTGCCGTCCCGCACGGCCACGCGACGATGCGCGTCGTCCGCAGGCGCGAACGTCACCCGCACTGCGTCCGCAGGCGTAAGACCGCCCAGCCGCTCCGGCCACTCGACGATGACCACGCCCGCCCGCGCGTCGTCCCAGCCGAGCTCGGCCAGGCCGTCCGGCCCGTCCAGCCGCCACAGGTCGAAGTGGTGCAGCACCATCCCTGGCGCCGCGTAGCTCTGCACCAGCGTGTAGCTGGGGCTGGGCACCTCCATGCCGGCGTCGCCGCACGCCGACCGCAGCAGGGCGCGTGCGAAGGCGGTCTTGCCCGCCCCCAGCGGACCGCTCAGCAGCACCGCTTGGCCGGGGCGCAGCGTGCTGGCGAGCTCGGCGGCCAGGCGCTCCACACCCGTCTGATCGTAGAGGGCCTGATCGTAGAGGGCCTGGTTGCACGGCTCCTCTTGCACACATCTCTCCTGCATGGCTTTTGTCCCAACGATAAACCGCACCAGGCAAGCATGATCCACACCGACGTCGCCATCATCGGCGCGGGCCCTGTCGGCCTGTTCGCCGCCTTCGAGTGCGGCATGCTGAAGCTCGACACCGTGCTGATCGACGCGCTGGACGAGGTGGGCGGCCAATGCGCCGCGCTCTACCCGGAAAAGCCGATCTTCGACATCCCCGCCCACCCGGCCATCGCCGCCGGCGCGCTGATCGGCCAGCTCGAGGCGCAGATCGCCCCCTTCGCGCCGCCGCGCCTGCTCGGTCGCACCGTGGTGGCACTCGCGGGCGAACCAGGCGCCTTCACCCTGCGCACCGACAAGGGTGACACGGTGGGCGCGCGCGCCGTGCGGCTTGGCGCCGGCGCGGGCGCGTTCGGCCCCAACCGCCCGCCGCTGGACAACCTGGCCGCCTACGAGGCCACCGGCGCGGTGCAGTACTACGTCCGCCGGCGCGAAGACTTTCGCGGCCGCACGGTGGTGATCGCCGGCGGCGGCGACTCCGCGGTGGACTGGGCGCTACAGCTGAAGGACGTCGCCGCCAAGGTGTACGTGGTGCATCGCCGCGCCAAGTTCCGCGGCGCCGCCGCGCCCCCCCCCCCCCGGGCCGCGGCGGGCGCCGGCGGGGAGGTGGAGATGGTGATCCCCTACCAGCTCCACGCCCTGCACGGCCCGGACGGCAGCCTAAAGGCCGTGGAAGTGGCGGATCTGGACGGCGCCACGCGCCACATCGAGGCCGACCGGCTGCTGCCGTTCTTCGGCCTGTCGATGGACCTGGGGCCGATCGCCGCGTGGGGGCTGGGGTTGGAACCGAGCCACGTGGCGGTGACGGCTTCTACCTGCGAGACCTCGGTGCCGGGCATCTTCGCCATCGGCGACGTGGCGACCTATCCCGGCAAGCTGAAGCTGATCCTGCAGGGCTTTTCCGAAGCCGCGATGGCGGCGCACGCGATCCACCCGATCGCGAGGCCAGGAACGGCGTTGCATTTCGAGTACAGCACCAGCAAGGGCGTGCCGGCGTAAGAAAGAGTCTTCTTTTTCGAGAAAAAGAAGCAAAAAGCTTTTATCACGGCTGTCGCGGACCTATCCGGCGAGCGCGCGACAGCGGAGTCAAAAGTTTTTTGGTTCTTTTTTCCAAAAAAGAACTGCTTCCTTCCTTTGTCTTGGACGTGTTTGTGCCCCTTTCCCGCCGCACCCTCTGCCTGACCCTCCTGTCCGTATCCCTGGCCGCCCGCGCCCAGACGCACGCCGCCGTGCTGTCGGACGCCGACCAGTCAGCGCTCACCCGGGTGGCCGCCTACCTGAACGGCTTGCGCGCGCTGAAGGCCCGCTTCCTGCAGGTCGGCCCGGACGGCGCCACCACCACCGGCACGCTATGGCTGGAGCGCCCCGGCCGCATGCGCTTCCAGTACGACCCGCCTAGTCCGCTGTTGCTGGTCGCCGGCGGCGGCACCGTGGTGTTCCACGACGCCAAGCTGGACCAGACTACCAACATTCCGGTGAACCAGACGCCGTTGGGCCTGCTGCTGGCCGACACAATCCAACTGTCCGGCGACGTCACCGTCACCGCGTTCGACCGGCCGGAGGGCCAGCTGCTGATCACGCTGGTGCGCAGCAAGACTCCGGCCGACGGCAGCCTGACGCTGGCGCTGAACGCGGCGCCGCTGGCGCTGGTGGGCTGGTCGGTGGTGGACGCGCAGGGACGCGAGACGCGGCTGCGCATGTCCGGCGTGCAGCCGGGGGGGCCTTATGACGCCAGACTGTTTATGTTTGTGGATACCGATAGAGATAAGTGAGCGAAGCAAGCAGTCCTTTTTTGGAAAAAAGGACCAAAAAACGTTTGCTTCCTGAGCTGCGGCCACAGCCTCGTATTTTAGGGCAAGGCTAGGCGTGTGGACGAGAGCAGGAACAAAAGTTTTTTGCTTCTTTTTTTCAAAAAAGAAGGCCTTGCTTTCTGTTGCACTCCCGCAGGCTCACATTTTCTCAAGCTCGGGAAACAATCCCGTCACGTTTGGCGTCTAGATTTGCACCATGACACACACGCCATCCCGTCTTGCCCTTAGCGTAGCAGCGATCGCCGCGCTCGCGGGGGCCACCCTGATCCCTGCCCCCGCCCGCGCCTGGGTCAGCTTCGGCTTCGCCCTGCCGCCGGTCGTCGTGGCGCCGCCTGTGGCACCCTATCCCTACGCGTATCCTTACCCGTACTACCCGCCGGCCTACCCGGCACCTGCGCCGGGCTACTACCCGCCCGCCGCGCCGCCAGCACAGAGCCCGGCGCCGCAGCTCTCGCAGGACCAGCGGCCCTACGGCAGCATTTGCGCCGCGGGCTTCTACACCTGCGCCGCGCTGCCGCAGACCAAGGTGGGTGACGGCTGCACCTGCTCCGGACTGGGCGCACCCTCCTACGGCTCGGTGCGCTAGGTTACGCCGCCTGCTGCCCTGCGGCAGGCAAACAACACCGCCCCGGTCTTATCGGCCGGGGCTTTTTTGTTGTTCAAATGGTTACGTTCGTTCTGCACACTGCGCGGAATAAAATTGCTTGTCGGCATCTCCTGCTGCAGCAAGTCGTTCGGCCGCCAGGCATCACTCTGCCGCCAGACCACACCGGTGCGCCTCCGTGCGCTGCGCTTCGACAAAGATACGCCGCATCTCGGGATGCGACCGCTGTATGCAGCGCTCGATGTCGGTCACCATGTCCTGCACCGCGCCAGAGGAGAGGTGGTCCTCGAACTCCAGGCTCAGCGCCAGCAGCACCTCGGCCGGCCCGAAATGCATCGACATGACGTCGTTCACCCGCCGCACGCCCGGCCGCACTGCGAGTTGGCGCACGCTGAGGCACACTTCCGGCGCCGCCGCTTCCCCCGTCAGCAGGCCGTGACACTCCGAGGCCAGGAACCACGCCGCCGTCGCCAGCAACACGCCCACCAGCACCGAGGCCACGCCGTCCCACACCGGCGCGTGCAGCACCTGCGCCAGCAGCAGCCCGCCCATCGCCACCGCCAGCCCTAGCAGCGCCGCCGAATCCTCCAGCACCACGGTGAACACCGACGGGTCTTTGCTGTGCCGCAGCGCCTCGAACCAGCCGCGCCGGCCTTTCGAGCGGCGGAACTCGCGCAAGCCCACCACCAGCGTCGAGGTTTCGATGACCATCGCGCAGCCCAGCACCACGTAGTTCACCCAGACGTCGCGCAGCGGGTGCGGCGAGAGGATCTTCTGCACGCCTTCCAGCACGGACACGCCGGCGCCCAGTCCGAACACCAGCATGGCGACGATGAAGCTCCAGAAATACAGCCGCAGCCCGTGCCCGAACGGGTGCCCCGCGTTCGGGCGCTGCGCCGCCTGCCGCATGCCCAGCAACAGCAGCGCCTGGTTGCCGGTGTCGACGAAGGAGTGCACCGCCTCGCTCAGCATCGCCGTGCTGCCGGTGTACACCGCGGCCGCCACCTTGACCAAGGCGACGCAGATGTTGCCCGCCAGCGCCGCGAACACCACCACGCGCTTGCGCCTCGACGCCGCCGCCTGCGTCACGCGTGCAACCGCAGCAGCAGACGCGCCGACACCGCGACGAAGGTCAGCGCCATCGACTCGTCCCACAAGTTAAACGTCGCACCGCCCGGCGTCTGGCGCTGCAGCAACGCCACCGATGCGGCCCACACGGCAGACCAGGTGAACAGGCCGGAGGCGCACAGGCAGCAGTGCGCGACATCCTGAACGTGCAGCAGCCAGCACCACCCGGCGACCACGACGCACAGCAGAGCCGCGCGTGCCAGGAAGGCGTTCATCACCGGGCGCGAAGTTGCGGTTTTGCGCATTGGCGAGGAGGTCGCGAAGCGCGCGTAAAGAATCCATGTGAGAGGCGAGCAAGACTCTTCTTTTTTGAAAAAAGAAGCGAAAAACTTTTGTCTTGGCTGTCGCGGGCCTGTTCGCAGACGGGTGCGCAGGTCAGGCTGACATTCGCAAGGCAAGGAAGGCCTTCTTTTTTGAAAAAAAGAAGCAAAAAACTTTTGCTCCTACGCCTGCGCCACGGTCAGGCCTGGTTCTGCCAGCGTGTGCGCCTGCATGAGTATCCCTCCCTGATGCAAGCGTGGGGACAAAAGTTTTTTGGTTTTTTTCAAAAAGGGACTGCTTGCTTTCTACGTGTCAGCCTCGACGCGTGCCGGTAGCGTGGTTTTTCGAGCACCGGAGCGGACCGTCTCGCCTGCGCCATCGATCCGAGCGAGCAAGCCGATCTTCTTGTGGCCATCAGCATCGAGCATCGTGCGAGTTGCACGTCGCAAGACCAGCAAGTAGCGCGCTATCGCATGACCACACCACGTCAGATTACCGCCAGGGCGGCTTTTCAGACGGACACTCAAAAAATCACTGCTTGCTGTGCAAACTCTGCCAGCGCCCGCGGATACAGCATGTGCTCCTCCGCCAGCACGCGCGCAGCCAGCGCTGCCTCGTCGTCGCCCGGCAGCACGCTCACGCGCGCCTGTGCCAGGATCGGCCCCGCGTCCATCGTCTCGGTCACCAGGTGCACCGTGCACCCGTGTTCCGCGCGTCCTTCGGCCAGCGCGCGCGCGTGGGTGTCCAGGCCCGGCAGGTCCGGCAGCAGGCTCGGGTGGATGTTGAGCATGCGGCCGCGCCAGCGCTGCACCAGCAACGGGGTAAGCAGGCGCATGTAGCCCGCCAGGCACACGGCCTGGG
This sequence comes from uncultured Acetobacteraceae bacterium, assembly GCA_964251005.1. GTDB lineage: Bacteria > Pseudomonadota > Alphaproteobacteria > Acetobacterales > Acetobacteraceae > BOG-908. Next base: position 9,932 of record CAXUIR010000045.1, read on the forward strand.
CGCCATGCGCGCGCAGCATCGCGTCGACCGCCTGCTCGTGCGCCGCGCGGTCGCGGGCGGCCGGCCGCGGGTGGCAGGCGAGGCCCC
>CAXUIR010000045.1:10028-11670 GCA_964251005.1 uncultured Acetobacteraceae bacterium
GGCCAGCGCCGGCACGCCGGCCGCCCGCGCCGCGTCCAGCCCGGGCGCGTCCGGCTTGTTCGAGATCACCACGCAGATCCGCGCGGGGTAGTCCGGCGCGTCTGCCGCGCGGATCAGCGCCGTCATGTTGCTGCCGCGGCCGCTGATCAGGATGGCGACGGGCAGGCGCTCGCCGGGTGCTCGCGCCTGGTTCGCGGAGCCGGGCGTCATACCAGCTGCCGGAAGCGGCTATCGGTGGCGGGAAAGGCAAGCAGTTCTTTTTTGAAAACAAGAACCAAAAGACTTTTGCTTCGTGGGGTGTACGCTGCGGGGTAGTCCGCGACAGCCGAGACAAAAGTTTTTTGCCGCTTTTTTTCAAAAAAGCAGGCCTTGCTTTCTGTCTGCCGATCGCTCACCCGGGCCAGCCAGCCGGCAGGTCGAAGCGGACGTCCGCCGGGCCGTCATACGCCTCGACGTGGCCGATCGGGAACGCGGTCTCGCCCATCTCGCCCAGCGTGGCGGTGGCTTCCTGCGGGTTGGCCACCACCAGCACCATGCCGATGCCGCAGTTGAACACCCGCAGCAACTCGTCCTCGGCCACCTTGCCGGCGCGCGCCAGCCAGGCGAACACCGGCGGCACCGGCCACGGGCGATCCACCACCGCGCGGGTGCCGGCAGGCAGCGCGCGCGGCAGGTTGCCGGGCAAGCCGCCGCCGGTGATGTGGGCCGCCGCGCCCAGCAGGCCGGCGCGGTGCAGCGCGAGCACCTGCTTCACGTAGAGTCGCGTCGGCGCCATCAGGGCGGCGGCCGCCGTCTCGCCCGGCGACCAGGGTGCCGGGTCGCCCCACCCCAGCCGGGCGATGCCGCAGATCCGCCGCACCAGCGAGAACCCGTTGGAGTGCACGCCGCTGGCCGGCAGGCCGAGCAGCGTGTCGCCGGGCCGCACCGTGCCGGGCAGCAGCGCGCTGCGCTCGGCGGCACCCACCGCGAAGCCGGCCAGGTCGTAGTCGCCGGCGGCGTACATGCCGGGCATCTCCGCGGTCTCGCCGCCCACCAGCGCGCAGCCGGACAGGCGGCAGCCCTCGGCGATGCCGCGGATGACGCGGGCGGCGTCGTCCCCCGCCCGCTTGCCGGTGGCGCAGTAGTCGAGGAAGCACAGCGGCTCGGCGCCCTGCCCCCCCACGCCGACCTCCCGCTGCCGGGCCTCCCGGCCGCGGCCGCGGCCGGTGGGCTGGCGCTGGTGCACGCCCATCCCGATCTGGCCGCCGTGCTGCTGGATCTCGCCATGCCGGGCCTGAGCGGGCTCGAGGCGATCGACGCTTTCCGGCACGCCAGGCCCAACTTGGCCATCGCCGTGATCTCGGCGCGCGAGACCGCGGACGAGGTGCGCCGCGCGCTGGCCCACGGCGCACGCGGCTTCATCCCGAAATCATCGCGCCCGCACACCCTGCTTGCTGCCGTCCGGCTGCTGCTCGCCGGGGAGATCTACGTGCCGCCGGCCATTCTCGCCCAGCCGGAGCCCGCGGCCGAGAACGGCGCCAAGCTGACGCCGCGGCAGTTGGAGATCCTGGACGCGTTGAGCGACGGGCGGTCGAACAAGGACATCGCCACCCAGTTCGGCCTGGCGGAGAAAACGGTCAAGGCGCATGTCAGCGCCATTTTC
>CAXUIR010000046.1:0-11633 GCA_964251005.1 uncultured Acetobacteraceae bacterium
GGTGGCTGCCGCCTGCATGGCGCTGCGCGGACCGGACCGGCTGCTGCTGTACCTGGGCGGCTTCTGCGCCGCTCACGCCGCCTGCAGCCCGGGGTCGCTGCTGGTGGCCGCCTTGGCCGAGCTGGCGGTTGCCGAAGGGATGCGGGAGGTCGACTTCCTACGCGGCAACGAGGCCTACAAATACGCCTGGGGCGCGTCCGATCGGCACCTCGCCACGCGGAGTCTGCGCCGCTCATGAGCAGCCCCGCTTGCGACGTGGCCGACTGCCTCGCCGGCCGCATCTCCGCGCAGACCGCGCTCTCGCGCCTGGTGCTGGCCGGCCTGCCGCCCGAGGCGATCGCCGCCCTGCTGCCGCCGGACACCGCGCTGGCCGGGCTGTTCGCGGCCCAGCGGGACAACATCGCCGCCACCGCGCGGATGCTGGCCCACGCGCGGGTGCACCACGACGGCGCGCGGGACGCGGCCGCCATCGCCGGCATGTTCGACCGGGCGGTGGCCGCGGCACCCGACGCCAGCGTGGCGGCCTACAGCCTCAACGACCCGGCGCTGCTCGCCGGCGCCACGGCGGAGGTGGTGGCTTGGCTGCTGGAGGGCGCCCTGGCCACTGAACGAAGCGACGTACTCGACCTCGGCTGCGGCACCGGGCGCGTCGCCGCGGGGCTGGCGCCGCGCGTGCGCTCGGTGCTCGGCCTGGACGTCTCCGCCGGCATGGTCGCCGAGGCGCGCCGGCGGCACGCAGGGCTGGCCAACTTGCGCTTCGAGGTGACCGACGGGGCGCCCTGCGCCTGGTTGCCGGCAGACAGCGCGGACCTGGTCCTGGCCGTCGACAGCTTCCCCTACCTCGTGCAGGCGGGGCTGGCGGACGCGCATGTGTGCCAGGCCGCGCGGGTGCTGCGCCCCGGCGGCGCGCTCGTCATCCTCAACGTCTCCTACGGCGAGCCGGAGCAGATGCGTGCGGACCGCGCGCGTGGCTGGGCCATGGCCTGGGACATGCAGCTGGTCACCTGCGCTGCCCACCCGTTCACGCAGTGGGACGGCGAGGCCTTCGTATTACGGCGTCCTGCAACGATTTCGCGTCAAGACGGCGCGGCCTCAACTTAAAGCGTCTGCCCCCGCCTGACACCATCGCAGGCAGCGCGCTTTAACGTCGCACGGCGGCGACCAAGCCGGCCGGTAACCATCAGAGGACACAGTCATGGCCAACACGGAACACAGCAGCTCCAACCAGGGCACGGTCAAGGACCCGGAGCATGACGGCCGCCTGAAGGAGAACCGCGAGGCCGGCCGCACCAAGGGCACGACCGAAGCCAGCGCAGAGCGCGCGCATGGCCACGAGACGAGCCACAGCTCGCACGCGTCGGGCAGCAAGCCGGAGAGCTCGCAGAGCAAGTCCGAAGCGTCGCACGGCGGGGACGACCTGAAGTCTCGTGAGTATACCGACAAGGATGGTACTGTTCACCACCATCAGAAGAAGTAATACCAGTCGGCCTTGATGCTGACTTGTAGAAAGCAAGCAGTCTTTTTTGAAAAAAACAACCTAAAAACTTGTGACTCCGCTGTCGCGCGCTCTCCGGAGAAGTCCACGACAGCGGAGATAAAGTTTTTGCTTCTTCTTCAAAAAGAAATTCTTGCTGTCTTGCTGCGGTTGACGCCGAACCGTCAGCCGCTTTAAACGAGCCTGCATGTGGCGGACGTAGCTCAGTTGGTAGAGCGCCGGTTTGTGGTACCGGTTGTCGCGGGTTCGATCCCCGTCGTTCGCCCCATGCCTGTTCCCCATGACTGACCTCGCGGCACTCATACTGGCCGGCGGCCAGGCAATTCGGATGGGCGGCGGCGACAAGCCGCTTCTCGATTTGGACGGCCGAAGTCTGATCGAGCACGTGGTGCAGCGCCTGGCCAGACAGGCCGGCGACATCGCCGTTTCAGCCAACGGCGACCCCGCCCGTTTTGCGCATCTCGGCCTGCCGGTGCTCGCCGACGAGGTAATCGGGCGCGGTCCGCTCGGCGGCGTGTTGCGCGGGTTAGCCTGGGCCGAGACCATCGGTGCCCAAGCGTTGCTGAGCGTGCCGGGCGACACCCCGCTCATCCCGCGCGACCTCGCGGCCCGCCTGGGCGCTGCGCCGGCCTGGGTGCAGAACGTTGCCGCGCTTCACCCGCTGGTGGCGGTCTGGCCCGTTTCATGCCGAAGGACGCTGGCGCAGTTTCTGGCGACACAGAGATCAGGGCGGGTGCGCGCGTTCGGCGAGATGATCGGCATGCGGTCGGTGTGGTTCGACGACACGCCGGATCCGTTTTGCAACGTCAACACGCCAGCTGACTTGGCTGCAGTAAGCCGAGCAGTTCTTTTTTGAAGAAAGACCCAAAAAACTTTTGCTTCCGCTGTCGCGCGCTCGCCGGAGAGAACCGCGACAGCAGGAGCAAAAGCTTCTTGCTTCTTTTTCTCGAAAAAGAAGGCCTTGCTTACTCCTTTACCGGATCATGCCCCCAGTTCATCAGCGAGTGCCGCCACCGCGTATCGGTAACGTCGCCATCCGGCCGCTGCGCCGAGTGGCGGTGGATGTAGCCGATCACCTTGCGCATGTCGGCATAGTCCTCGTCCGTCAGATCGGCCTGCTTGCTGGCGCGGATCTGCAGGATGCGTTCGCCCATGTGGTGGCCAACGGCTTCGTGCTGGCCAGGTGAGGTAACCCGCTCGCCCTGGGTGGTCATGCCGACGCTGCGGCTGTCCTCGCTTTGCAACCAGCGGCGCAGCGCCGCCGGCGTCATGTTGACGAGCGCAGCGAAGGTGTGGCGCAGCTCCGTCCGTTCCGCGTCGGTGAAGGCGTGGTTCGTCATCAGCCCAGCGCTTTGACCAGCTCGGCCTTTTTCATCCGCGAACGTCCTGCGATGTTCGCGGATGCGGCGCGCTGCATCAGTTCCGCACGTGTCAGGCTCTCGAGCTTCGCCGAGCCGTGGCCGGTATCGCGGTCCTGCGCGGTCTTGCGGGCGACGTCGCGCGGCTGGGCGGAGAACTGCTTGCCGGCGCGGGTGTCGGCGCGTTTCTTGGCCGTGGTACGCGCGTATTCCTCGTTGGTCAGGTGCTCTCGCGCCTGCTCGGGGAGGTAGCGTTCACCGGTGGCTTCGGACGTCTCGCCGGACTTGGTGCCCCATTTTTCCTCGGTCCACTGGTGCAGGTGGTTGTCCTCGGTCTTGGGTCCCTTGTAGCCGCCACCTTCCGCCTTGTAGTCGTGCACGGCGAGCTGCGCCTTGCGCGCGGACCATTGGCCGGGCTTGCCGCCGCGGTCGCCTTCGGTGACCTCGTGCTTCACCTTGTCCCAGAGTTTCGGGTCGGTCTTCTCGGCGGTGGCGGTCATGACAAGGGCTCCGTTGCTGTCAGAAGCGCAACACGCCTGCCGTGGCGGCTGTTCCCGGCTGGTGCCTAGGAAACCAGCTTCTGGCAGGTGACATCTACGTCAAACGGCTGGTCGAGCAGCAGCACGCCGCCGTGGCTGAGGGTGAAGTGCCAGCGTCCCGGCTTGAGCTCCGCCTGCGACTCGAACACCCAGAACGACAGAAAGGCCGTGCCGGCCTTCAAACTTCCCTGGAAGGCGTCTTCGGTCTGGCTTTGTCCGGCGTAATTCGTCATCGGCGGGTGTTCGATACCGAGCGTCACCGGCAAGGCGTCCACCCCGGCCGCCGCGGACAAGGTAAACTTCACGCCGAACGCGGTGCCGAGCTTCGGGCAGATATGTGTGGCGTGTTCGACGAGGTGCCCGGTCGCGACCACGTGGCTGCCGTTGACGGACCCGGCGTCGGGCACGTGCGCGACCGCGGCCACGTCGTAGAGCCCTGCGTCGGACAGGTTGACGAGCCCCTCGGCCTTAGCCGGTGCGGTGGCGAGCACGGCACAAACAGTGGCGGCGAGGCGCATGGGACACAATCTTTCCGAGCGGGCGCGCGCGCACCCTGCGTGGACCTGAGCTGGTGAGTCAGCCCGGGTTTGACAGAGCCGTCTCCAGATCAGCCTTTGTCATGCGAGAGCGTCCCTTGATGCCGCGCCGCGCTGCCTGGTGCAGAAGATCCGCCTTGGTGACGTTGCTGTCCGCCCGAGCACGGGCGCCTGTTCTGCTGGGGCGTCTTCTCACGGGACACGCCAGCTTCCGACAAGCCGATCGCAATCGCCTGGCGCGGGTTGCGCACCTTTTGGCCGGCGGATCTGAGCTCGTCACGCCTGAACTCGTGCATCACGCGGGCGACGGTGGCGGCTTGCGCTGGGGTTTCTTTGGGCATGGAGAGTTACCTCAAGCAAGAAAGAAAGGCCTTCATTTCTGAAGAAAAGAAGCAAAAGACTTTTGTCATCGCTGTCGCGGACTCTCCTCAAAGCGCGCGCCCAGGGACAAAAGTTTTTTGCTTCTTTTTTTCAAAAAAGAAGGCCTTGCTTGCTTACACCGTTTCCTCAACACGCCCGTTGATCGACAGCCCGTCCACCGAAGCCGAAACCCGCACCGCCTCGCCCTCGTGCACCGCGCCCTCCAACAACAGCGACGCTAGCGGGTTCTGTAAACTGCGCTGTATCACCCGCTTCAACGGACGCGCGCCGTAGATCGGGTCGTAGCCCTCGTTGGCCAGCCAATCCATCGCCGACTGATCCAGCTCCAGCGCGATCTTGCGCTCCGCCAGCATGCCGCGCAGGCGCTGCAGCTGAATGTCCACGATCGTCGCCATGTCCGCGCGCGCGAGGCGGCGGAAGGTGACGATCTCGTCGAGCCGGTTGAGGAACTCCGGGCGGAAATGCTCGCGCACCACGCGCATCACCTGCGCGTGCGCCATCGCCATCGGCTCGTTGTCCGGCTGGGCGGCGAGGATGTCGCTGCCGAGGTTGGACGTCAGCACGATGATGGTGTTGCGGAAGTCCGCGGTGCGTCCCTGCCCGTCCGTCAGCCGCCCGTCGTCGAGCACCTGCAGGAGAACGTTGAAGACGTCCTCATGGGCTTTCTCAACCTCGTCGAACAGGATCACCTGATACGGGCGCCGGCGTACGGCTTCCGTCAGCACCCCGCCTTCCTCGTAGCCGACGTAGCCGGGGGGCGCGCCGATCAGCCGGGCGACGGCGTGCTTCTCCATGAACTCGCTCATGTCGATGCGGATCATCGCCCGCTCGTCGTCGAACAGGAAGCCGGCCAGCGCCTTTGTCAGCTCCGTCTTGCCGACGCCGGTTGGGCCGAGGAAGAGGAAGCTGCCGATCGGCCGGTTCGGGTCGCCAAGGCCCGCGCGGGCGCGGCGCACCGCGTTGCTGACGGCACGCAACGCGTCTTCCTGACCCACCACGCGGCGGCGCAGTTCGTCCTCCATGCGCAGAAGTTTCGCGCGCTCGCCCTCCAGCATGCGTTCCATCGGCACGCCGGTCCAGCGGCTGACCACGCCGGCAATCTGCTCGGCGGTGACCGCCTCGTTGACCAGCTTGCCGTCGGACTGGCTGGTGTCGATCTGCCGCTGCAGGCCAGGTATCACGCCGTAGAGCAGCTCGGACGCGCGTGCCAAATTGCCCGAGCGCTGCGCGATCTCAACCTCGCCGCGCGCCTGGTCCAGCTGCTCCTTCAGCTTCTGCGTGCCGGCCACTTTCTCGGTTTCCGCCTTCCAGGTGGCGGTCATCGCGTTGCTGCGTTCCTCGATGTCCGCAAGCTCGCGCTGCAACTTCTCCAAACGGTCGCGCGACGCGGGGTCTTCCTCGCGCTTGAGCGCCTCGCGTTCGATCTTCAACTGGATCAGCCGGCGGTCGAGCTCGTCGAGCTCCTCCGGCTTGCTGTCGACTTCCATGCGCAGCCGGCTGGCGGCCTCGTCCATCAGGTCGATGGCCTTGTCGGGCAGGAAGCGGTCGGCGATGTAGCGGTTGGACAGCGTGGCGGCCGCCACCAGCGCGCCGTCGGTGATGCGCACGCCGTGATGGAGTTCGTACTTCTCCTTGATGCCGCGCAGGATGCTGATCGTGTCCTCCACGGTCGGCTCGCCCACAACCACCGGCTGGAAACGCCGTGCAAGTGCGGCGTCCTTCTCCACGTGCTTGCGATACTCACTCAGCGTGGTCGCCCCGATGCAGTGCAGCGCGCCGCGCGCGAGTTCGGGCTTCAGCAGGTTGGACGCGTCCATCGCACCGTCGGCGCGGCCGGCACCCACCAGAGTGTGCATCTCGTCGATGAACAGGATCACCTGGCCCTCGGCGGATTCGATCTCCTTCAGCACGGACTTCAGGCGTTCCTCGAACTCGCCGCGGTACTTCGCACCGGCGACCAAGCCGCCCATGTCGAGCGAGAGCACGCGCTTGTTCTTCAGCGCCTCCGGCACGTCGCCGCGGACGATGCGCAAGGCGAGCCCCTCGACGATCGCCGTCTTGCCAACGCCTGGCTCGCCGATCAGCACCGGGTTGTTCTTCGTGCGGCGGGCCAACACCTGGATGGTGCGGCGGATCTCCTCGTCGCGGCCGATCACCGGGTCCAGCTTCTGCTGGCGCGCCTGTTCGGTGACGTCCTTGGTGTATTTCTTCAGCGCGTCGAAGCCGGATTCCGCGTTCGCACTGGTCACCTTGCGACCCTTGCGGATGTCGGCCATCGCGCGCTCGACGGTCTGCGGGTTGGCACCTGCCCCACGCAGCGCACGGCCCGCCGGCGTGTCGCTGCTGGCGAGGGCGGCCAGCACGCGATCCTGGGCCACGTATTCGTCGCCGGCGGCGGTGGCCTGCTGCTGGGCGGCATCCAGCGCGCGCACCAGCTCGGGCGTGGCCTGCGGCGCACCGGCGCCGGCACCCTGCACCTTGGGGATGCGGGTGAGTTCTGCGTCGTTGGCAGTGCGCACCTTTGCCGCGTCGCCGCCGGCCGCGCGGATCAGGCCGGACGCGGCCCCCTCCTCGTCGTCGAGCAGCGCCTTCAGCAGGTGCTCGGGCGTCAGGCGCTGGTGGAATTCGCGGATGGCGATGGTCTGCGCGGCCTGTAGAAAGCCGCGGGTCCGTTCGGTGAGTCTTTCCATGTCCATGGTGCGGTCGGGTCCCTATCGATCAGGCGACGGAGACGCCACGCCCCTCGATAGGCGACGCGGCGGCCCTTGCTCGAAGGGTAATTTGGTTATGTTGGGCGGGGCGCTCAAGCGGTTCTTTTTTGAAAAAAAGCACCAAAAAACTTTTGCCTCCGCTGTCGCGCGCTCGCCGGCAAAGCTCGAGCTCTTGTCGCTAATGGCCAAAACCTGTGGTCACCTGAACGAGTGCTGCCGGAAGAGTTTGCGACAGCCAGACCAAGAGTTTTTGCTGCTTTTTTCAAAAAAGCAGGCCTGGCTTCGTCCTCCGCGCACGCTGCGAGCGTCAGCCCCCTGTCCGCACGACCACGCATCCTGCCAGCAAATCGTGCAACGCCAGCCGGCGCGCCGTCCAGAACGGCATCAGCAAGCCCACCCCCAAACTCAGCACGGACACCGCCTTGAAAAGGTTGCGAGAGATCGCGCGCCGCAAGCCGACCGGGCGGTTGCCGTCCGACTGCACCTGCAGCATCAGCATCGTCTTGCCCGGGGTGGCCCCCATGCCGCCCTCGAACGCGCAGAAATACCACGCCGCCACCAACGGGCCGGACAGCTGCAGGAGCACGTCCCGGTCGTGCGGCTGCATTTGGCCGGAGGCGACAATCACGTTGAGCGTTGCGTGCACGCCGGCCACCACACCCCATAGCACCGCGGCGTCGATCATCAGCGCCGCCAGCCGCAGCCAGAAACTGGCGTACACGGCGCAGGCAGAAACCCCGAAATTGCGCGCGTAGGACATATCCCCTGCCTGCTTGTGCGACAGTGCCACTACGGGTTATGGATATCCATTCCGGAAAAAGAAAGACTTTATTGGAACTGGCTGCAAGAAAGCAAGCAAGGCCTTCTTTTTTGAAAAAAAGAAGCAAAAAACTTTTGCTCCTGCGCTGGGTCAGATGCTTTTACCGCTTCCGCGACGTGAAGCGCTGGCCAAGAGCCCAGGAGAAAAAAGTTTTTTGGCCCTTTTTTCAAAAAAGGACTGCTTGCTTGCTTCAGCTCCGCTGGTCGATCAACGCGTGGCGCTTGAGATCCTGCTGCAACTGGCGGCTGGCCAGCTCCACCCGCTCCTCGAACAGCTGGCTGGTGATGTCCTCGCGAGTCTGCGCGGCGAGGTTCTTCTGCTCGCGTTTGCAGATCATCACCACCAGGATGCCGTCGTTGGTCACCAGCGCCTTGCTGGCCTGGCCTTCCTGCAGCCCGCCCAGCAGGGATTGCATCGGGCCGCTCAGCCGGTCCAGCCGCACCGCGCCGGGGTCGGCGGCCCGCGGCGAGTTGGCAGCCTTGTTGGCCGCCTCGACGTCGGTGCAGCTACGCGCCGTCTTGGACAGCGCTTGCCCGTCAAGCAGCGCCTTGCGCTGCTCAGGCGTGGGATTGGCCGGGTCCAGCTGCGAGCCGAACGGGAAGAATGCCTGGCGCAGCGTCAGCACGGTGGCGAGGTCGGTGCCCACCAGCCGCTTCTCCTGCAGCGTCACCACGTCGAACCCGCCGGGCACGCGCACCGGGTTGCTGACAGCACCCACCGGCATCTGGGAGACCAGGCTGGCGACCGTCGGGTCCAGCTGGTCGGGCCGCACCCAGCCCAGCTCGCCGCCCTCCAGCGCGGTCTGGCTCTGGCTGAACTCGGCGGCAACGATGCCGAACGGCGCGCCGGACCGCAGCTCCTGGATGACGGTGTCGGCGAAGTGCTTGGCGTCGTTGAGGTGCGCCGGGTCTTCGGAGGCGACGAAGATCTCGCCCAGCCGGTACTGCGGCTTGCCCTGGTCGCGCTTGAAGATGCGTTCCTGCTCGTCCACCTCGTTGGCGTTGATCCGGCCGCGCTCGGCCAGTTCCTGACGCAGCACGCGGGTCCAGCCGAGCTGGGTGCGTATCTGCGCAATCAGCGTGGACGGGGTGACGCCCTGGCCGCTCAGCTTGGCCAGCAGGCCGCCGGGCGGCAGGTGGTTGCGGCGTTCGATGTCGTGGATGGCGTTGGCGACGTCGATGTCGGGCACGGCGATCTTGCGGCGCTGGATCTCCTGCATGCGCAACTTGTCGTCGATCAGCTGGCGGGTGATCTGCGGGCGCAGCAGATGCAGCGTCTGCGGCGCTACTTCCTGGCCGGTGGTGAGCGCGAACAGGCGGGCACGGTTGGCCACGTCGGCGCGGGTGATCACCTCGCCGTTCACCACGGCGATGATGCCGTCGGCCGGCTCGGGCTCTGCCTGGGCGGCGGCGGCGGGGGGCGCGGGCGGCACCACCTTCGACGCCGCGTGGGCCGGCAGCCAGGCCGCAAGCAGGACACACAGGAGTATCGGTCGCATCAGCACGCCTTTCAAACCAGCCGGCCTCAGCCGTTCACCCCGAGGCCGCCCAGGGATTTCAGCGTCAGCGTGAACACCACCGTCGTATCACCATTGTCGCCGGCAATCGAGGTGAAGCGGCGGTTGGCGAAGATGTCGAAGATCACGCACTCGTTCTCCCACTTGCCCTCGATGCCGGCAGAGACCGGCTGGCCGTTCGCCAGGTCCTGCCGGCCGTTGACGGCGATGGTGTAGCCGCCGAAATGCGTCGAGAAGTTGCCGGTGACTTCCTGGCGCGGCGTGAAGTAGTTGGGCGGCAGCCCATCGATGAGCGCCGGCGTGGTGCCGTAGATGATCGTGTCGCGCAGGTTGTAGTTGTTCAGGTAGAGCAGGTACGGGTTGTTGGCGCTGTAGATGTAGCCGAACTGGAAGCGCGCGACGGGCACGCCGAAGCCGGTGATGGCGTCGACGAACTTCACGTCGCCGTTGTCGTGGTCGATGCGGGTGCGGGCCTCGAAGTCGACGAACTTGTTGGGGTAGTAGGCCAACCGCCCGACCAGGTCGGAGAGGTGGTCGCCGGTCTCGAAGCCGTTGTACGGCTGGAACTCCGGGTTCAGGTTGTGGTCGATGTGCTCCTCGTAGGAAGCGCCGACCAGGCCTTCCAACTTTTGGTTGCCGGAGAACACCCACTCTGCCCGCAAGGCCGCGTTCACCCGCACGCCGCCGTCGTAGCGGTCGTAGCCGCCGAACCGGTTGAGCCGGAACAGCGTCGCGTCGGTGAACTCGTAGTCTAGGCTGTCCTCGTTGGGGATCTTGTCGCGCACGCTGTTGCCGCTCTGCGGTGCGGCGATCACCTGCATGATAGGCTCGATCACCTGGTAGCCCGACTTGCCTTGGCTGCGCACGAACGGCCAGTTCAGCCGCAGGGCCACCTGGCCCTGGCCGTGTACGCCGCGGCCGACGTTCTCGTCCTGGAAGCTCGGCTGGCCGTTCAGCACGTTGGCGCTGTAGGCGTTGCCCAGCGCCTGCGCGGTGAACAGCCACTGCTCGCCCAGCGCGCCGGCAAACGGCCGGTCCCATTGCAGCTTGGCGTTGAACTGCTGGTCGTTGGTGCCGACGTTGCGCAGGATGTTGTACTCTGTGGTGTCGAAGCTGATCCGGCTGCCCAGCAGGTCGGGTTGGCCGAAGTAGCTGTACTGGTAGCGCGGCAGCACGTAGGGCAGCAGGCTCTGGTTGATGGTGGCGTTCAGGCCCTGAAACGAGGTCACGTCCAGCTTGGCGTAGGAGCCGACGCCGAAGCCCTCGATGAAAGCGTTGCTGGACAGCACGTTGGTGCCGTAGCCGGGCACCTGGAAGTCGCGCAGATAAGCCACCGAGCTGGCCAGGTTGACGTTGAAGCCGTACCGCCAGGTGTCGTTGTAGTCGAACAGGCCGCGGCCGAAGAAGTAGCCGCCGGTCACCCCCTCGTCGCGCGCCACCGCGCCGTCCAGCCGCACGTTGCCGAAGTTGAACACGCGGTTGTAGAGCGCTTCGACCTGCGGGCCCTGCAGCGTTCCCTCGGTGGCGGTCAGCGTCACGTCGGACTGGCCGTCCAGCACGATGTAGTAGGGCACGCGGATGAAGCTGCCGAGGTACTCGTCATGCGCGCCGATGCTGGGCGTGAGCAGCCCGGTCTGCCGCTTCACCGACGGGTCCGAGGTGGAGAAGTACGGCAGGTAGAACACCGGGAAGCCGTAAGCGTCGAGGTAGGCGTTCTGATACTCGATGCGCTTGTGTTCGAGGTCCTGCACGATGGTGCTGGCACGGATCTCCCACAGCGGTGCGTAGTCCGGGTGCTTGGCGCAGACGTCGCAGGTGGAGTAGACGCCGCGGCTGAGGATGTTGAGCTTGCCCTCGGTGCGCCGGGCGCCGTTGGCGGCAATCTTGGCGTTCTCCTGCATGATCGCGCGCATCGCCGTCAGCACGCCGTTGCGCATGCCGGACCCCAGCTCGGCATAGTCGGCGAACAGTACCTGGCCGTCCGGCTCGACCATGACGACGTGGCCGTAGGCGGCGGCAACGTTGGTGTTGCGGTCGAACGTCACGCGGTCAGCGCGCAGCACGTGGTCGTTCTGCCAAGCCTCCACGTGGCCGTCCGCGGTGACCAGCCCGTGCACCTTGTCGTAGGTGACGCTGTCGGCCTGGAACGTCACCGGCTGGTTGCCGGAGACCGGCTGCTTGTTCATGTCGACGGTCGGAAAATGCTGCGGCGGCACCCGCGTCTGTGCGAGCGCCTGGCTACAGGCGAGCAAGCCCAGCACGGCCAGGGTGCAACAA
>CAXUIR010000047.1:0-5643 GCA_964251005.1 uncultured Acetobacteraceae bacterium
GGGCTGAGCCATTGTGCAGAAGGAAGGCCTTCTTTTTCGAGAAAAAGAAGCAAAAGGCTTTTGTCTCGGCTGTCGCGGACCTCTCCGCAGCATGTACGTCAGGGAACAAAAGTTTTTTGGTTCTTTTTTTCAAAAAAGAACCGCTTGCTTGCTTCGTTTGCATCCGCCTGCCCCCTGACGCACCATAGGAGAAGTTACATTCCCCGAGGCCCGCGTGCTGTCTGCGTTGTTCGAAAAGGATTTCCAGCGCTACTTCGCGGAAGTCGGCGCCGGCTCCCCGCTCTGGCTGTTCGTGCACGTGCCCAAGACCGCCGGCAGCTCTATCACCGCAGAGGCAGAATCGATTCTGCAGCCCTCGTTCAACATCGACATCGACCATACCGACACCAGCCGCACCTACCAGGCCCGTTTCGACTCTGCGGTGCAGGCCTTCGTTGCCGGCTACGCCACGCGGAAATACCGTTTCTGCACCGGCCACATCAACGCCCGCCACGTGGAGATGATCCGCACCGGCATCCCGGACGTGCGCTGCTTCACCATGCTGCGCAACCCGATGGCGCGCATCGTCTCGGACTACCGCTACCAGCGATCGCCGATGAACACCGCGCGGGCGCAGTTCGTCGCCAACACGCCCAGCTTCGAGGCCTATGTCGACCGCCGCCACGTGCACAACAAGATCGCGCTGAACCTCGCACCGCGCGCGATGGTCGAGGCGGGCGACGTGGCCGCCTGCGTGGACTACATCACGCGCGCCTACGCCTTTGTCGGCCTGCAGGAGATGTACCCGCTGAGCCTGCGGGCGCTGACCACGCTGATGGGCGAGACCCGCACGCCGGAAGCCAAGGTGCGGGTGAACGAGAGCCAGTCCGACCTGGTGGAGCTCTCGCCGGAGATGGAGCAGCGATTGCGCGAGCTGAACGCGGTGGATCTGGGCGTGTTTCAGGCGTTTCTGCAGCGTTACCGGGCGATTCGAGAGGACCTGATCCAGTTCATGCGCCGGCTGCCGCAGCCGGTGGTGGCGCGGCAGGCCTAGGCACGCCGGCAAGCCCAAGCCTGCCGAGGCCTTAACTCCTTGCGAGGACGACCGGCCAGCGGGCCGGACAAGCGGCACTTGTTGGCCGGCTGAAGCGGCCGGCCAGAATATTGCGCCACTCCGAAGCAACACGGTGATAGCCGATGTTCAGGGAAGCCCACTGTCCGACATAACCGTATCGAAATCGGCTGCGAAACGTCGTAACTTGCTACGATGCGACATAGGTCTCCTGCGAGCGATACGCCGGCGTTGCACCGGCTTGACGGCCGGCTGGCGTCGACACGCATTGCGGGCAGGGTGTGGCCGTTCGCGCCGTGGGTGGTGAGGCTTGCTGCCCAGCTGCTCCTGGCGGGCGTGGTGCTCGCCCCGTTCGTCTCCGTCAGCCTGCCGGCGCCTGGCGACACGCTGAACCATCTGGCGCGGATGCACGTGCTGGCGGGCCTCGCCGGGTCGGCCGAGCTGCAGCGCTTCTACGTGGTTCGCTGGGCGCCGATCCCCTACCTCGCCATGGACGCAATCGTGCCGCTGATGATCCGAATCATGCCCATCTACCTTGCCGGCAAGCTGTTCGTGTGCGCCTGCGTGGTGCTGCCGGCGGCTGCCACCATGCTGCTGCACTACGTGGTGCACCGGCGCGTGAGCCTGGTGCCTGCGGCGGCGTTTCTGCTGTGCACCAATTACCTGCTGGCGCTGGGTTTCCTGAACTACCTATTCTCGGCCAGCTTGGCGGTAATGCTGTTCGCCGGCTGGGTGGCCGCACGCCGCTGGCAGCGCTGGCGCAGGGCGGCGCTGTTCGCCCCGCTGGTGCTGCTGCTCTACCTGGGGCACGTCTTTGCCTGCCTTGCCTACTGCCTGGCGGTGTGCGGCGCCGAGCTGGCACGAGCGTTGCGTGCCGAGCATGTCCGGTGGCGCGACACCGCGCTGGACCTGCTGGCCGCGGCAGCCCAGGCAATACCCGCGCTGGGTTTTGCGGCCAGGCTGGACGTCGGGTCCGGCTACCTTGGGGCGCTGAACACGGCGTATGGCAACCTGGGCACCAAGCTGGTGGCGCTGGCCTCGCCGGCGATGTTCCTGGTCGATTGCGTGCACGTTGCCACGATCCTTGCCGCGCTGGCCGGCGCGGCGATGCTGCTGCGCCGGGTGCGGCTGGCTGACGCTGTCTGGCCGGCTGCGCTGTGCGTGGCCCTGACCGGATGCGCCGTGCCGCACGTGCTGTCGAGCACCTGGGGCATGGACCTGCGGCTACCCATCGTGGCGGCCATGCTGCTGGTGGGCGGTGCTAGCATCCCCGCCGCCGGCGCCTGGCGATTGCCGGCCTGCGTGGTTCTGGCCGGCCTGGTCGGTGTGCGCGCTGCCGACGACTGGGGCGCGCTGCACCGCGTAGACGCTCAGGTGGCCGAGACGCGGCACGTGCTGGCCAGCCTGCCGCGCGGCGCGCGTCTTCTGGTGGTAGACACCACCGGCCACGGCACTGGGATGGAGCGGATCACGGCCAGCACGCAATGGCACATGCCGCTGGTGGCGGTGATCGACCGCGACGCCTTCGTTCCCTACTTCTTCAACGGCCTGAGCACAGTGCACCTGCGGCCCGAGCTGCGCCTGTCGAGCACGCCCAACGGCATGCCCATATCTCCAGACGAACTGCGGGCAGGCGCAGCGCTGCCGGACGACAGGGTGGAGCGCGGCAACGGCCTGGGCGCACGCCTTTACGAGCGCGGCTGGCCGGGGAAGTTCGACTACGTGCTGGTGCAGCGCTACGGGGCCGATCCGGGCCCGATGCCAACGAGCCTGACTCTCGCCTTGCGTTCGGCGGACCTGGACCTCTACCGTGTGCAGCTGCCGCACTGACGTCTCCGGCGCAGCAAGCCCTGTCCGACGGCCGCTAGAACGCTGAGCCGACACGCCAGGTCCAGGCGCATCGAACGAAAGCAAAATTTTTTGGTTTTTCTCTCAGAGAGAACCAGGAAATTTTTATTCCCTTGGGCACGCGCTGCAGAACCATCGCGACAGCAGGACCAAAAGTCTTTTGCTTCTTTTCTTCAGAAAAGAAGGCCTTGCTTTCTCCCTCGCCAAAAACGGCCCTCTTTTTCGCAATCCTGCGTGTCCGCAGCAAGATGCACCCACAGCGCCGTGTCGAGCCGCACGTCGCACGGGTAGGCCTCGCGCATGGCAGCATCCACGCCCGCGGTGCGCCGGGTCAGCAGAGACGGCGTGTCGTCCGCGGTGAACATAAACGCGAAGGCTTGCGCGCGGATCATCGCGACCAGGCTGCTCTCGTCCCAGCGCCCGAGCTCGGCCAGCTCGGTCACGATCGCCGGCTCGTAGACGACCTGTTTGCCCGCCTGCATCAGCAAGGTCATGTTTTCCGAGCTGACCGGCTTGGACGCCTGCGCGATGCGGTCGATCAGCGCGGCGTAGTGCTGAAGCTTGGCGGCGTCGTACAGGCCCCGGGGCTGCCGCAACGGCAGCCACGCGACGCTGGCGGTCAGCACAGCGAGCATCACCGCCGAACGCCAAGCTGCGCCGCGCGCGTCCAGGGTGAGGCGGCACAGCGCGACGCCGACCAGGATGCAGCCGGCGCAGAGCCACTCGATGAGGTAGTTGAAGTTGCCGCCGGACTTGAAGACCGCCAGCAGCGTGAAGTTGGTCAGCAGGAAGTAGGCAAGCAGACCGGCGCGCCGGACTGCCCCGGCGTCGCGCACGAACGGACGCCAGCCCGGCGCCTGCCGCCAGGTGCGCCGCAAGTCGGTGGCCACCACCACGCCCGCCAGCACGATCAGCAGCATCACCGGCACGCTGGTGCGCTCGTCGCTGAAGATGCCGTAGGCCGTCTGCAGCGAGAACCGGTTTATGTTGTAGCCGACCACGTTCTGCAGGAAGCCGCCGGCGGTGATCACCTGCAGCCAGGCCGCCGCGGCGACAGCCAGCGTGATGGTGACGGCGGAGGCGGCCAGCGTTGCGCGCGCGTTCAGGCAGAGGCTGACCAGGCACAGCGCCACGCCGGCCGACATCTGCGTCTGCTTGGTGAACACGGCCACTGTGCACAGGAGCAACCCCGCCAGGATGTTGGCGAAATGGCCCGGCCGTGCCAGCCCCACCGCAAGCCCGGCCAGGCTGAAGGCGATGGCGGTGGTGTCCACCCGCATCAGGCCGCCCCAGAGGTGCACCGCGTGCAGGCACGGCACGAGGCAGCCGACCGCCGCGGCGATGCCGAGCCTGGTCCAGCGGGCGCCGCCTGCAGAGAGGTAGACGAGCGTGCCGGCGAGCACGCCGGTGAGCAGCGTGGCGCACACGGAAACGCAGCGCCCGGCGACCAGCAGGTTGGGCGCGAACGCGCCGGCGAGGTGAGTGAGAAGGTAGTACACCGGCGGGTAGTGGAAGACGATGAAGGGCAGGTCCTGCGAGGCCGCGTACATGCGCGGCCCCGGGATCAGCACGGCCTGCTGCCAGACGATCCCCTCGCCGTAGTCAAGTTCCAGCGGCGAGGTCGTGCCGTAGGCGTAGTCCAGCAGCACGCCCAGCACGTGCGGCAGCAGGAGGCAGAGCAGACCGACCAGCAGCGCTTGGGCGGCGAGCCGGGCGGCACGCCCCCCCGCATGGGGGCGCGAAGCTGCGTCAGCGCCGCGGACGTGCACGGATCAGCATCTGCTTGCCGCCGGGCTTGACAGGCGAGGCCAGCCACGCGCGGATCAGCCAGGCACGCACCGGCAGCCGGCCCTTCACCGAGAGCGGCATGAACCGCGGTTCCACCTGGAA
Source organism: uncultured Acetobacteraceae bacterium (assembly GCA_964251005.1). GTDB lineage: Bacteria > Pseudomonadota > Alphaproteobacteria > Acetobacterales > Acetobacteraceae > BOG-908. Next base: position 4,790 of record CAXUIR010000047.1, read on the forward strand.
CACCTCGTAGCCGTTGGCGGTCAGGTAGTCCGCCAGGCTGACGTGCGAGTAGACGCTTCGGTGGTCGAAATCGTCGAAATACTCGCGGTATGCGTAGCGGTAGTTCGGCTGCACGATGGTCAGCGTGCCGCGCGCCGAGAGCTTGCGGTGCAGGGTGGCGAGGACGGTGGCGAGATCCTCCTTGGTCAGATGCTCGAACAGGTTGCTGGCAAAGGCGAAGTCGACGCTGCCATCGTCGAGGAAGCCCAGATCCGTCACGCTGCCAACACGGTGCTCGATCCCCGGCCGCAGGTGTGCGGCGAAGCCGTCCCACGCGTCCACCGCGATGCGCCGTCGCGCGGCCACCGCGTTGATGAAGTTGCAGTAGCCGGTGCCGAGGTCCAGCACGCAATCTTCGGCACCGATCATCGGCGCGAACTTGTAGTCCCAGAGCGCCTGCCACAGCACGTCGCGCCGCGCGTCCTCGGGGAGCCTGGAGCCATGATAGTCGATTTCCGTCACGTCTCGACGAGCCTCCAGCCGCAGACGATGCCGGCCATCATGCGCAGGCCTACGCCGAGCGCGCGCCGGTTGTTGACGTTGCCGCCCTTGCTGACGCCGACGCGCGGGTGAAAGGTGATCGGGCACTCCACCACGTCGCAGCCATCCTCCAGTGCGACGTCGAGGAAGTGCGCGTTGAACTCCAGGTTCACCCGCGGGTTGAGCTTGGGCAGCAGCCGCAGCAAGGCATCCCGCCGGCAAAGTTTGTAGGTGGTGCCGACGTCGGTGATGGTGCTGCGGCCTACATGTTTGGCTTCCAGCAGCTTTCCCATGAACAGGTTGCCGTAGTACATGAAGGTGCTCAGCTGGGTGGT
>CAXUIR010000047.1:5653-7534 GCA_964251005.1 uncultured Acetobacteraceae bacterium
GGACCGTGCGCGCGCGCAGCCGTTCCACAATGCGGGTGCCGTTGACGACGTCCGCATGCGGCGCGTAGGCGAGGAACTTGTCGAGGTCTGCGGCGCGGAAGGTGCAATCGCCTTCGCACAAAACAACCAGCTCGGTGTCCCGGGCGGTCGCCTCCTGCAGGCAGCGGTACACGCAGTTTCCGTAGCCTTGCTGGGGCTCGTTGTAGGTGGAAGCGCCGGCCTGGCGAGCGCGCTCCAGCGTGGCGTCGGCGCTGTTGTTGCTGACCACGATCACTTCACGCACGCCGGCATGGGCGGCGAAGTCGCGCACCGCCGCGCCGATGCTGTCCTCGTCGTTGTAGGCGGTCAGCGCCACGACCACCCGGCGGTCGGGTAGCGCGTCCCACCGCACGCCGATGCCGTCGGATCGTTTGTGTCCCAGCAACAGGAACAGGTCGGCCCAGCACAGGCCAAGACCCATCACCAGCGGGACGCCGCTGTACCAGACCAGCCACTCGTTAAGCGCCAGCAGGGCCGGCCCGCCGCCGACCATGCGCCGCGGCAGCGCCATCATCACGCCTGACAGGTACATCGCCAGGCCAGCGCTGGCCAGCAGCACGCCCATCAGCAACAGGCGGCTACGCCGCGCGGGCGGGTCAGGCTGGATCACCGAATTAATTTTCACGTTCTCGTGATGAAGCTCGGCATCCACTAGCCTGGTGGATCCCTCCTGTCCATGAGCTTTTCTGCCGGCAGACAACGAGTGTGCCGGGTGCAGGTGCGGGCCGCCGTCCAAGGCGCCGTCTGGTTGGCGCTGAACGGGGCGCCGGTGCCTCGCTTGGCCGGCCAGGCTTATCCGCGGCGAAGGACGCTCGGGCGAACGACCTGGGCAGCCTGGCGCTGCTCTCCGCGTGGCCGCCCGCGCCTGGCTCGACCGGCAGCGCTGGTGCTGGTCGTAGGCGACCTGGAGGTGAGCTGCCGCCTGCCCTGCCGCCACCTTCAAGCGGCCGTTCCGCGCCTTACATCGCAGCCAACCAGACAGGAGGAGACGACATGCCGTCCGAAACCGCGCCGATCGAGAAGCCCGATGTCGAGTGGCGCGCCGAACTGACTCCCGAGCAGTACCGCGTGCTGCGCGAGCACGGCACCGAGCGCCCAGGCAGCAGCCCGCTCAACGCGGAGAAGCGCGCCGGCACTTTCCTGTGCGCCGCCTGCCAGACCGCGCTGTTCGACAGCGACACGAAATATGAGAGCCATTCCGGCTGGCCCAGTTTCTACAAGCCGCTGGACGGCGCGGTGGCCACGACGGAGGACCGCACCTTGGGCATGCGGCGCGTGGAGGTGCATTGCGCGCGGTGCGGCGGGCATCTTGGGCACGTGTTTCCGGACGGGCCGCAGCCGACGGGGTTGCGCTACTGCATGAACGGGGCGGCGATGACGTTCGAGGAAAGCAAGTAAGCGGCTCTTTCTGAAAAAAAGAGCCAAAAACTTTTGCTATCTCGTAGGTGCCGCATGGTGAAACATGTTGTTTCAGCCGTCCGCGACAGCCGCAGCAAAAGTTTTCTGGTTCTTTTTTTCAAAAAAGAACTGCTTTCTTCCTCATGATCGCCTTCGCCGAACTCCTAGACCGCCTCACCCTAACCCCCGGCCGCCTAGCCAAGATCGCCCTGCTCCGCCGCTTCTTTGAAACAGAGTCCGACCCTGACCGCGGCTGGGCGCTCGCCGCCCTGACCGGCGAGCTCTCCTTCACTGCGGCGAAGTCCGGCCTGATCCGCACGGTGGCCGAACGACGGGTGGACCCGTTCCTGCTCGGCCTGTCCTACGACTTCGTCGGTGACCTGGCAGAGACCGTGGCGCTGATCTGGCCGGCGCAGGCGGAAAGCACGCCGCCGAGCGTCACCC
>CAXUIR010000047.1:7544-11574 GCA_964251005.1 uncultured Acetobacteraceae bacterium
TCGTCACCGCGCTCGCCACGCGGCCGAAGAGCGAGCTGCCGGGCCTGCTTGCCGGCTGGCTGGACGCGTCGGGCCCGGCGGTGCGCTACGCGCTGCTGAAGCTGATTACCGGTTCTTTGCGGGTGGGCGCCTCGGCCAGGCTGGCCAAGACCGCGCTGGCCGAGTTCGCCGCCGCCCGCGGCCAGAGCGTGGCGCCGGACGACGTCGAAGAAGTCTGGCACGGCCTCTCGCCGCCCTACGACGCGTTGTGGGACTGGCTGGAGGGGCGCAGCGGACCGCCCGACTCGGCAGGTGCGGCGGTGTTTCGCCCGCCGATGTTGGCGCAGCCGCTGGAGGCCGGCGACTTCGCCAACCTGGTGGCCGCCGAGCACGTTGCAGAGTGGAAGTGGGACGGCATCCGCGTGCAGCTGGTACGCGCGCCGGGCGGCGAACGCATCTTCTCACGCGGTGCGGAGGACGTCTCCGCCGCGTTTCCCGACCTCGCCGGCGCGCTGCACGCGGACGCGGTGCTGGACGGCGAGTTGCTGGTGGTGCGTGACGGCGTGATCGCGCCGTTCGCCGACCTGCAGCAGCGGCTGAACCGCAAGGCTGCGTCTGCGAAGATGCTGAGCGAGTTCCCGCTGCGCGTGCGGCTCTACGACATCCTGTTCGAGGGCGCCGAGGATGTGCGTCCGCTGCCGTTCGACCAGCGCCGCGCCCGGCTGGAGACCTGGCTGGCGCAGCACCCCGACCCGCGGCTGGACCTGTCCGAACAGATCGCGTTCTCCTCGATGGAGGAGCTGGCCGCCGTCCGCGCCGGCACGCGCGCCGCCTCCATCGAGGGCGTCATGCTGAAGCGCCGCGACAGCCCCTACGTGCCGGGCCGGCCGAAGGGCCTGTGGTGGAAGTGGAAGCGCGACCCGCTGACGATCGACGCGGTGGTGATGTACGCGCAGCGCGGCCACGGCAAGCGCAGCAGCTACTACTCCGACTACACGTTCGGATTGTGGCGCGCGGACGGCGAACTGGTGCCGGTCGGCAAGGCCTATTCGGGCTTCACCGACGAGGAACTGGTTAAGCTGGACCGCTGGATACGCAACCACACCGTGAAATCCTTCGGCCCGGTCAGGGAAGTCGAGCGCGGCCTGGTGCTGGAGATCGCCTTCGACGCGGCACAATATTCCGGACGGCACAAATCCGGCGTGGCGCTGCGGTTTCCGCGGGTTGCCCGGTTGCGCTGGGACAAGGGCGTGGCCGACGCCGACCGGCTGGACACGCTGATCGGGCTCATCGCTAGCGAGCGCTAGGTCGGTTGAAAAAAGAACCAAAACTTTTGTTCCCTGGAGTACACGCTGGGGGAGACTCCGCGACAGCAGAAGCAAAAGTTTTTTGCTGCTTTTTCTCAAAAAAGCAGGCCTTGCTTTCTTGCTAAAGCCCGGCGTCATCGAACGGTCACACGCAAACCAGCTCGGGTCGTCTAGGAGTGCCCTCGCTCGGCTGAGCCCTTACGCAGGGCCCGGCCGGCTCAAGCGCGGCAAGCGCCTTTCCGTGGTCAGGGAACCGGTAGACACATGAACAGGAAGCAATTCTGGAAGACGACGAGTGCGACGGCCGCACTCCTCGGCATGCTGGGCAACACGGTTGCCGTCGCGGCCGAGCCGGCGCTGACGCTTGCCACTTCGCCCAACAGCCTGGGCCAGCAATTCGCCCGTAACCCGCGCGCCGCCAGCAAGCTGACCACCGCCAACAAGGTCGCGCTGCTGCGGCAGAAGATCAAATACGTCTTCGTGCTGTTCCAGGAAAACCGCAGCTTCGACACCTACTTCGGCACCTATCCGGGCGCCAACGGCCTGGTGAGCACGTTTACCGGCGCCGACCCGACCGATCCCGCCGCGCAGCCCGCGAACCAGACCGCCAGCTACGTGCAAAACATCCGCAACACGGATGGTTCTTACAGCACGATCTCGCCGTTTCTGGCTCCGCGCACCATCAAGGACGTCGACGGCAACAGCGTTCAGCTCTACCCGGAGAGCTTCTACTCGGTCGACCACAGCCACGCCGGCTACATGGCCGACTTTCACCTGGACTACTCGGCCACGCGCACGTTCACCAAGAACGACGGCTACGCGCTGGACCAGGAAGGCTTGGAATACGTGGCCGACGGCAACGCCGCCAACAGCTCGTCGACCGCCGCCGGCAACGTGGTGGTAAAGAGCAGCACCGGCCTGCCGACCGGCGCCGCGCCGACGTCGAACCCGTCGCTCGCGTCCAAGCAGAAAGCCGAGGCCGCACTCGCCCACCACGATTGCGACACCATCCCGCTGCTGTGGCACTTTGCTGACGTGGGCACGCTGTTCGACAACATCCATCAGACGATCACCGGCCCGTCGACGCCGAACGCGATCGCGCTGATCTCCGCGCAAAGCGGGGCCACGCAGTGGGCGGAACACCCGACCACCACCGGCACGCACACCGCCACCTACACTGTGCCAAACGAGACCGACAGCGCGCCGTTTGCCGGTAGCGCGGTCGACAGCTTCGCCGGCAAGCCGCCTTACGGTCCGGACGAGGAAGGCTTCGCCAGCTGTGCCACCGCCGGCACCGCTGCCGGCACCTACAACAACACCGCCTGCCCCGCGCCCGCCAGCAACGACCCGGCCTACGGCGTGTACACCAACAACGCCGTGGTCGCACTGGACGGCGCGCTGGCCGCCGTTGCCAGCCCGCAGCTGCCGCTCACCTACGCGTCGCTGCCGCTGTCCTTCATGGGTAGCCAGGTCAACAACATCACCGCGCAGGACTCCCACCCGGTGCAGGACCTGTCGGACGTGCAGCACGACATCCGCACCATCGCAAGGTTGAACCCTGCGGTTTCATGGGGCTGGTATCAGCAGGGTTTCGGCGCCGAGCCGTTCGACGCGAACAGCGCCTCGCCCAAGACGGTCGACCTGTACCCGGCGTCCACGCCGCATTCGTCCTACATCGTTCACCACAACGGCCCGCAGTATTTCGGCTACCTGGGCGACAACCCGGCCGAAGTGTCGAACATGCACAGCCTGCAGCAGTTCTACACCGACGTTTCCAACCAGGCGCTGCCCAGCTCCGGCGGCGTGTTCTACGTGCGCGGCGGCTACTACAACAACGACGGCCTGCAGAGTGCGGACCCGAGCCCGGCGGTGCGCGCCACGTTCGCCGGCAACGACGACCATGGCAGCTACTCGGACAGCCAGATTTCCGAGGCGCTGGTTGCCGACTCGGTGAACGCCATCGCGGCGAGCCCGTACTGGTCGCAGAGTGCGATCATCATCACCTGGGACGAGAGCGACGGCTTCTACGACCACGTGCCGGAAGCAATCCGCAGCTTCGGTCCGGACATGCTGCCGCTGTCGGGTGGTTCGCGCATTCCCACCATCATGCTCTCGCCCTACGGCGCTGCGCACACGGTGAGCCACCTCTACGCCGAGCACGGTTCGGTGGTGCGCTTCATCAACACGCTGTTCGGCCTGCGCCCGCTGTCCGACCTGCCTGACGAGGTCGCCGCGCAGAAGGCGGGTGCGGCCAACGCGTCGCTCAACGGGCCAACCGGGCCGCAAAATGCGCTTGCACCCAACGACGGCGCAGCGGTCAGCGACATGCTCGAGGCGTTCGACAACGATCGCCTGCTGGGTAACGTGCCGGCGATCCCGGCGAGCGCGGTGATGGTTCCCGGCAGTACGGTGCACACTTTGCCGCAGTACAACGGCGCAGGCTGCGCGGCGCTGGCGATCACGCCGACGGACTACCCGAACGGCTACTCGGTCGGTGGCGAGAGCGACCCGCCGCCGCAGGACTTCAACCCGCGCCCGACGGTCTCTCCCGGCATCCCTTACCAGGAGCAGACGATCATCGGCGGTGTGACGACGTCTCCCTGGACGCCGTGACGTTCGCCCGGCTCCGGCATGCAGGTGCCGGAGCCGGGCTAGTAAAAGTACGTTTGTTCAGTATCGGCGGTTGAGGTTTGGCTCCTGACGCGTAGGAAGGAAGCAAGGCCTTCTTTTCTGAAGAAAAGAAG
>CAXUIR010000048.1:0-11353 GCA_964251005.1 uncultured Acetobacteraceae bacterium
GTGAGGCTCGGCTCTATCCCCAGCAGCGCCGCAGCATTCTCGGCCGGCGCAGGTCTGGCGTAGAGGAAGCCCTGGGCGTAGTGGCACCCCAACTGGCCCAGCCGTTCGGCTACCTCCTCGGTCTCCACGCCGTCGGCGACGATGTCGACGCCCAGCCCGCGGCCGAGCCACAGCATGGCAGTCACGCAGGCCTCTGCGCGCGGGTCCAACGCCAGCCTCTGCACGAACACTTTGCTGATCTTGATGCTGTCGAACGGCAAGTCGCGCAGGTGGAGGAAGTTCGAGGTGCCGCTGCCGAAATTGTCAAGCACGGCGCGCGCACCGTGCTCGTGCAGCACGTCGATCAGCTCGCGGGCCAGGGCGCGGTCCGCCATCAGCGCGGTCTCCGAGACCTCGACGTCGAGCCGGCTCATGTCCATCCGGCGTTGCCAGGTGCCTGGCTGGGTGCGCAGCAGGCCGATCAGCTCGCGCACCTGGCCGGCGGAGACGTTGACGGCGAAGCGGCACCAGGTCGGCCACTCCCGCGTTTCCTGTGCCACGTGGCGCAGCAGCGCCGTGCTGATCTGGCCGGACAGGCCCATCTCGTCGGCGAGCGGGATGAAGTGTTCGGCCAGCAGCAGGCCGTGCTTGGGATGGTTCCAGCGCGCCAGCACCTCGAACTTGGCGATCTGGCCCGATGGGAGGCTGACGACCGGCTGGTAGTGGGGCACCACCTGGCCCGCCTCGATGGCGCGCTGCAGCTCGGCGCGCATCTGCTCGCGATCGAGAATGTCGGCCGCCTCGCGCTCGCCGCACAGGTGGAAGCGTCCGCCGCCCAGGCTCTTGGCCTGGGTCAGCGACAGCCGTGCGGCGCGCATCAGCGTCTCGGCGGAGCGGCCATGGGCGGGTGCGCAGGCCACACCCATGCTGATCGAGGTGTCGACCAGCTCGCCCGAGGCGGGGTTGGGAAACGAGAGTGCCGCGAACAGCTGGGAGATGGTGCGCGAGAGCAGCTCGAGCTCGTCTGGACGGGTGATCAGCAGGGCGAAGCTGTCGCTGCCGAGCCGGGCTGCGTGCTCGCGTTCCGCGGCAAGCGCGCGGAGGCGGCCGGCGAATGCGGCCAGCAATTCGTTGCCGCCCGCCTCGCCCAAATTGGCGTTGACCGCGTCGAGCCGGTCGAGATCGATCAGCAGCAGCGCCAACGGGCCGCGGGCGAGCTGGGCGGACAGCGTCTCCAGGAAGGCCGGGCGGTTCGACAGGCCGGTCAGCGTGTCACGGCGGGACAGACGGAACAGGTCGACCTGGCGGTCGCTCCGCAGGGCAGCGTTGGCCGACTTCAGAGCGCTGTGTGTGCTGCCGGCCTTGCGCGTCCGCCAGACGAGCGCGGCTGACAGGCACGACAGGGCACAGGTTGAAAGCAGGAGAGGGTCTGACATGGCAGTGGGCCTGGTGGTGCTGGGTCCAGGAATACGCGACAGAGGTTAACAGACGGTTTCCGCCGCCTGCCGCCGGCGGCGGTCCCGCCCTGGGGTCCTGCGCCTTGCCCAGCGCGTGCGGGCCGTGCGCTTCGGCGCGTAGGGCGCAGCGGCGCCGGACCGGGTTCAACGTCCTGGGCTGCGTGCGTGCAGCCACCGACGCAGCGCGACCAGCGACCAGACTGCCTCCACGCCGCCGAACGGCCACGCCCCCTGCAGGAAACCGTAGGCCGAGCCGAGGCAGCAGGCACCGGCAAAGGCAAGGATGAACCAGGTGCTGCGCGCTTCCAGAGCGTAGGTCGTCAGCATCAGCGTGACGGCAACCAGACCGAACAGGGTGAGGTGATCCAGATCCGCCCTCCCTCGCGCAGGCATGCCCGGACGCCTCGGACAAGCCCCACCACCATAAAGATGAAGGTGACAAGTAACAGTTGCGTGAACGACAAGATTATGTTACGCATTCAACGCGAGGTTGCGGACACCTCGTGTTCCTCCCTGAACTTGGCGGTGCTTCGGCACCGCCGCTTTTCAGGGGTCCGCGAGCAGGAGGTTCAGGGCCCGCAGCAACGCGACAGGTGCAAACTCGTCAGCCGATTCGCCACACGACGAGCATGGCACCAGGACCGCCGCGCCTGCGAAGCCCCTTACGGTAGACGGTAACAGTATTTCATTGCGTTTACGCAGCTTTAATGAGGACGCGCATGCAAGAAGTCATCTACGAGGGTTTTGCCGGTCTGATCACGGTGACGTCGATCGTCTCGTTGTTCGTACCCAGGCAGCAGAAAGACCCTTCGTCCGAGGCGCTTCGGAACGACGGACCGGTCGCTTCGGAAATGCGCCTCGGCGGTTCCGTGTAGGTCGCCTGCAGCCTCGCCGCCGACACGCGGCAGGGCTCAGGCTGTCCGACAAGCAGCTTCTCCAAAACGCCTCCGGTGCAGCCGAATCACGGCGCATCGAGCGTCTGACAGGACGATGCCGCCGGCATGGTGGAGGGGGTTGGATTCGAACCAACGTAGGCGAAGCCAGCGGATTTACAGTCCGCCCCCTTTAGCCACTCGGGCACCCCTCCGCTCTGCGCGGCAGACGCGCCCGATATGCCGCGCCGCAGTGCTTGTCAACGCGACGCGGCGCGGTAGCCGCACCCGCCACGGGCCTGTATAGCCGCGTCGATGAAACCTCCGCACAGCAACAGACAACCAGGCACACGGGCCGATGCGGGCCAGCGGCGGCCACAAGCGGCGCCGGCACACGACGCACCTCCCCGCCGGGACAGCCGGGCGCCCGCCTCTCCCCGCAGCCAGGCGCCGGCCGGCACGATCTGGCTGTACGGCCTGCACCCGGTGGCCGCAGCGCTGGCCAACCCGCAGCGGCGTTGCCGCCGGCTGGTGCTGACGGAGGAGGCCGAACACAGCCTGGCCAACCACCTGCCGCGGCCATGGTCGGTGCCGGCAGAACGGATTGAGCGGGCAAAGCTGGACCACATCCTCGGCCGCGACGTGGTGCACCAGGGGGCGGCATTGCTCGCCGACCCGCTGCCGCCGCCGGCGCTGGCCAGCGTGCTGGAGCGTCCCGGCCCGCTGCTGGTGCTCGACCAAGTGACGGACCCGCGCAACGTCGGCGCCATATTGCGCTCGGCGGCGGCGTTCGCCGTGGCCGGGGTGATCGTGCAGGACCGCCACGCGCCGGAGGAGACGGGCGCCCTGGCCAAAGCCGCGTCCGGCGCGCTGGAGACCATGCCGCTGATCCGGGCGGTGAACCTGTCGCGCACGCTGGTCGCCCTGAAGGCGGCGGGGTTGTGGACAGTCGGGTTGGCTGCCGACGCTGCGCCCCTGCGCGGCGGTGCCCTGGCCGAGCGCAGGGTGGCGCTGGTGCTGGGCGCGGAAGGCGCCGGCCTGCGCCGGCTGACACGGGAGACCTGCGACGAACTGGCGGGACTGGCGATGCCGGGATCTATGGAGAGCCTGAACGTCTCTGCCGCGGCGACCGTGGCGCTCTACGAACTGACCCGCGCGGGCTGAACCTATCACGTTCGTGTCAGGCGCAGGCGGAGTCCGGCCGTTTGCACCACCTCTTAACCATCGGCCCCTACTCTCGTGTGTATGAAAACGCATGGGCAGACCACTACCAAGTGGCAGGAAGTTTCCGAGGACCTGCAAATCCTTGTGGCGCAGCAAGCGATGCGGAAGGCTGCGCTGATCATTGCTGAACAGGCCGAGTTGTTTGCGATGCAGTTCAAGTCCGGCACGTTGCAGGACCGCGGCAGCGCCGATGGTCTACAGCTGTTCGCGGCCCTGCTGCGCGAGACGACGGTCGAGACGTTGACGCCGGCGGGAACAGCTTAGACCGGGATTCGATGTCGATCTTCGTCGCGAGTCGTCTTCGCTTGAGCTGGGGACGGGAGGGTCAAGCAGAAGCAAGAGTCTTCTTTTTCGAGAAAAAGAAGCAAAAAGCTTTTGTCAGCGCTGTCGCGGACAGCTGAAGGACGTGCCTTGAAGGGCGAGGAGGTACCGCTCTCGGCCTCGGAGCCATAGCGTTACCAGGACGCGGTTCGTGACGGTCGCGGAAATGGTAAGACCTACTTTTTCAAAAAGCAGAAAGCTTTTGTTCCTGCTGTCGCGGGAAGGTTCTGCAACGCGCGGTCAAGGGAACAAAATTTTTTGGTTCCTTCTACGCTCGACCTGCTTTGAAAGGTCACCACTGGGACAGCTGTTACGCGCACCCCGTGAACGCTCCGTAGATCACAACAGGCATGTTAACGATGCTTCAAGTTTAACAATGTAATGACGGAGTTGTACACCTTTCTCGATTCCCTCCGCTAAAGAGAGCAAAAGTTTTTTGGTTCTTTTTTTCAAAAAAGAACTGCTTACCTTGCGTTGCCTTGCACGCCCGCAGCTATCCCCGATCGCGCAAACCATGCACCCGCCCCTATCCAAACGCCGTTGAACACGGCCTGCAAACACGCCTCAGAGCCACCCAGCTTCCGAAATCGACCGTAAAGCCGTCGCCCACGTCCAGCACGTCGACTACCACGCCGAACCACGGATCGTCGGCCGATGAGGTTGAACGCGCGGCGCCAGGCAAACGGCTCGCGGCATTGCGAGATGTGGAAGCTCAGGCCTGGCGGGTGCGCACGAACGTGTTCAGAAGCCTGCGACGCCGGATGGGAGTGTCTTTGCTCGCTTCATCGAGATAGCCTCAGACCTCTCCGATCAGCGACAGGTACTCCCACACCACGCTCGCCGCTGCCAGCGACGTGATCTCGCTGACGTCGTAGGCCGGCGCCACCTCGACCACGTCCATCCCCACCCATGCGATGCCGACCAGCCGCCGCAAGATCGCCTGCACTTGCCAGGACGTCAGCCCGCCGACCTCCGGCGTTCCCGTGCCTGGCGCGAAAGCCGGGTCCAGGGCGTCAATGTCGAAGCTGAGGTAGGCCGGCCGACGGCCTACCACCTGTGCAATGCGGTCGGCCACGCTTGCTGCACCCGCCTCGTGCACGTGCTCGGCGGTCAGGATCGTCACGCCCTGTTGCACCGTCCAGTCCCACACCGCCCGCTGCACCGGCGAGCGTATGCCCACCTGCACCATGCAGGCCGGGTCGACGAGGCCCTCGTTGATGGCGTGGTAGAACGGCGATCCGTGGCCGAAGCGCTGGCCGAAGCTGTCCGGCCAGGTGTCCACGTGAGCGTCGAAATGCACCAGGGCAAGGGGCCCGCCCCGGCGGGCGGCCAGCGCGCGCAACAGGGCAAGCGTGATGCCGTGCTCCCCGCCGAGCGCGATCAGGTGCGGCGCGGCTGTGGCCTGGTGCTGGATCAGCGCCAGGCTGGCGGCGATGTCGCCCAGGGCGATGGCGAAGTCGCCGATGTCGGCCACCGCGGCGGCGAGCGGATCGCGCCAGGTGCTCGGGTGCTCGCCGTCCACCAGCATGCGGCTGGCATGACGGATGGCCTGCGGACCGAAGCGGGCGCCGCTGCGGTTGGTGGTGCCGACGTCGAGCGGGATGCCGGCGATGTGGATGGCGGCATCGTCGCGCGCGCGGGTGAGCCCCATGAAGCTGGGCGGGGTGGCGAAGGTGGGCGGTCCGGTCATCGGGCCGCTATTTCCGCTTGGTTGATGCGCGTCAACAGGAAGAAAGGCCTTTTTTCAAAAAGAGAAGCAAAAACTTTCGTCCCTGCGCTGTTTCACGCGCCTCGATCTTTCGGGAGGCGCACGGAAGCTGCCGCAGGTTAACGAAGCAAAAGTTCTTTGGTCCTTTTTCAAGAAAGGACTGCTTGCTTTGCTTCGGGCAATGTCACAAACGAACCGCAATCAGACCGTTTGGTTCTCGCGGCTCAGTGCCGCCACGTCGTTCAGCGGCGCGAGCGGCAGCCACGGCCACTGCTAAATCAAGTAGTCATGACGGACAAGCGATTCCCGCACTGTTGTAACTTGAGGTAACCACAGTGCCCTTCGCGTATGTCAGGGTTTAGTTACGACCGTTGGTGTCGTAAGTGTAAGTCGCATTATCGCTAGTGGCGTATGCAATCTCACTCGACAGTGACAAGCCGGAGTATCACCGACACTCTCGTTTTTCCGAGGTGCGTGCCTTTCATGTAAGATGCAACTCACAACCGGGAGCAATCTCATCCTGTCGCGAGCACGCAGATAAAATATCAGACTTCTTGCTGTCCGTTGATGGTGCCAAATTGTATCGTAAAGACAATGGCCCGCATCGGTGTTCTAGCAAAAATAAGCACCCGTCTCTACACGTAGGCTAAATTCGCACAACTAGCGCGCTTGATCATTAAACCACGCTTATTGAGTTCATGCGGGCTTTGAGTCCAGCAACAAGGTCTCCGTTTGCTTCAACTGAAGGTCGGCTCAAACTATAGAGAAGGAGAACCTGCCATGTGAGCGGCCGAGCGCCTGATTTGCTGCCCCCTTTTGCGCCGGCAGCCGATACATGGCCGCCCACCACGGTGCTGTAGAACATCTGCGCCAGATGTGCAGTCTGGCTGGTCTCGACCAAAAGCTTTCAAAAAAAAAACTGCTTGCTTGCTCCTCTCAGTAGCTGAACCCATCATACCCGTACCCCGGCGTCGCGTACGGAATACTGTAGAACGCATCAGGATACTCGAAGCTGTGCGGATTGCCCGCGGAGTAGCCGGGCGGACCGTTATTCGCCCCGAGTTGCCGCATGCGGCTATGCGCCACCATGCACCTTGCATGCGCGAAGTCGTATCGCTGCGCTGCAGACGGCCCGGTCGCGCCTTCGATGGCCGCAGCACCGACGCGCCGGCAGACATCCTCGTCTGCGGCGAAGGTGGTGAACTCGCTGGCCAGTGCCGGGCGGGCAAGCTGCAGGGTCGAAGCGCCGGCGCACAGCAGGCTAGCAACGAGAAGGAGGGTCTTGCGCGTGTCTGACATGGCTCATCCAACGCGCCGGAGACCACGGCGCTTCACCGAAAAACGCATTTTGTCGGCGGAGCCAGTATTTCGACGACGGACGCCCGGCAGCTTCGCGCTGCCTGTGCTGACCGTGGCACGTCCGCCGCCTCGAAGCTGGTTGGCCCGGAGCTGGGCCGATAATCCTGACGTTGAGCGTCCGGCAAGACAGCAAGGCCTTCTTTTCTGAAGAAAAGAAGCAAAAGTTTTTTGGTTCTTTTTTTAAAAAAGAACCGCTTGCCTTGCCGCAAAGGAACGCAAGCTGCGATCTTCGGCGTAAAAGCTGTCCAGCCCACCAGCCAAGCTGCCGACAGAAAACGCCAGGGAAACACCGTGTCCTCTTTCACCCAGACCGCGCCCGTGCCGCGCAACCGTTTCCGCACCGACCCCACGCTGCGCTTCTCTCTCGAGCGTCACCTGCCGGCAGACCTCTTCGCCCAGGCCGCCCCGGCGCTGGACCGCATGGCAGACCGCGCCGTCACCGAGCTGCCCGCACTGGCCGACGCCGCCGAACGCACCCCGCCCCGCCACGTCCCCTACGACGCCTGGGGCAACCGCATCGACCGCATCGAGATGGACCCCGCCTTCGACGCCCTGGTGCGCATCGGCCAGGAGGAAGGCCTCGTCGCCACGCCCTACGAAACCGGCTACGGCGCCTACGCCCGAATCGTCCAGGCGGGCCTGGCCAACCTCTACGACCCGGTCAGCGCGGCGGCCACCTGCCCGCTGGTGATGACCGACGGCGCCGCCTGGCTGCTGCGCCAGCACGACCCTGCGCTGTGGGCGAAATACGGCCCGCGCCTCATTGCCCGGAGCGATGCCTTCACCAGCGGCCAGTGGATGACGGAGACGGAAGGCGGCTCGGACGTCGCCAACACGGCGACGGCCGCCACCCCGAACGAGGACGGCAGCTTCAGCCTGCACGGCACCAAGTGGTTCACGTCTGCCACCTCGGCCGACATCGCGATGGTGCTCGCCCGTCCGGACGGTGAAGCGCCGGGCAGCGCCGGCCTGTCGCTGTTCCTGCTGGAACTACGGCGCCCAGACGGCGCTTGGAACGGCCTGACCGTTCGCCGGTTGAAGGACAAGATGGGCACCCGCGCGCTGCCGACCGCCGAGCTGGACCTGGCCGGCGCCCGCGCCGTGCCGGTGGGCGGGCTCGGCCGCGGGGTGGCCAAGGTCGCCTCGCTACTCAACATCGCGCGAGTCTGGGCCGCCTATGCCGGGCCGGCCGGCGTGGGCCACCTGCTCGGCCTGGCGCGCGACTACGCGCGAGTGCGGCGCGTGTTCGGCGACACGCTGGCCAGCCAGCCGATGCACAGCGCCTGGCTCGCCCGCATCGCCGCCGAGTATGAGGCCATGCTGGCGCTGTGCTTCGAGACGGCCGCGGCCATCGGCCGCGCCGAACACGGCGGCCGCACCCAGATGGCTCGCCTGCTCGCACCGCTGACAAAGCTGTCCTGCGCGCGACAGGGTATCTGGGGCACCAGCGAGCTGATCGAGAGCTTCGGCGGCGCCGGCTACCTCGAGGACACTGCGCTGCCGCGCATCTTCCGCAACGCCCACGTCCACGCAATCTGGGAGGGCACCACTTCGGTGCTCAGCCACGACGTGTTGCGCGCGCTGCGCTCCCGCGACCTCGGGCTGGAGTGGCTGGACGACGTCGAGCGCCGCCTCGCCGGCGTCACCCACGCCGAGCTGGACTGGGTGAAGCCCCGCATCGCCTCGGCACTGAACATGCTGCGGCCGATGGTGCTGGAACCGGACGAACGCGAAGGCCGCCGGCTGGCCGCCGGCATGGCGCGCACCACGCAGGCCGCATTGCTCGCCGAGGCGGCAGAGTGGCGGATCCTCCACAAGCGCGACCGCACCGCGCTGGTGGCCGCGGAGACCATCACCCGCGAACCGCTGATCCCCGCGCTGACCGCCGACATGGAGTTGGCAGACTTGGCCTATGGTTTCGACCCGATGGCCAGGCACGCCTGATGCGCGTCTCGCTGTTCATCACCTGCTTTAACGACACGCTGTTCCCGCAAACCGGCCAGGCCGTGGTGACCGTGCTCGAACGCCTCGGTTGCGAGGTGGAGTTCCGCCCGGCGCAGACCTGCTGCGGGCAGATGCACAGCAACTCCGGCTACCGCCCGGAAGCCGTCACCCTGGTGCGCCGCTTCGTGGAGACCTACCGCGACGCGCCGTGCGTGGTGGTTCCGTCTACCTCGTGCACCAGCACCATTCGCAGCCAGTATCCCATCCTGGCCGCCGGCGATGCGCGACTGCTGGCCGACGTGCAGGCCATCGTTCCGCGCGTTTTCGAATTTACCGAGTTCCTGACGAGGGAGATGCACGTGGAAGACGTGGGCGCCTACTACCCGCACCGCGTCACCTACCACGCATCCTGCAATTCCCTGCGCGGCCTGAAGCTGGGCGGCGCACCGCACGCGCTGCTCGCCGCGGTGCGTGGGCTGGACTTGGTCGACCTGCCGGCTATGGAGGAATGCTGCGGGTTCGGCGGCACGTTCGCGGTAAAGAATGCCGAGACCTCTACCGCGATGCTGACCGACAAGATGCGCGCGGTGCTAGCCACCGGCGCCGAGGTGGTGACCGCGGGCGACAATTCCTGCCTGATGCACATTGCAGGCGGGCTCTCGCGCCTGCAGGCCGGCGTGCGCGCGATGCACATCGCGGAGATATTGGCATGCACGGAGACGTAGAAGGAGGGCCTTCTTTTCTGAAGAAAAGAAGCAAAAAGACTTTTCTCCGGCTGTCGCGGACCTTTCCACAAACCCGCCCTCAAGAGACAAAAGTTTTTTGGTTCTTTTTTTCAAAAAAGAACTGCTTTCTTCTCCTTGTTCGTTCAGACACATTCGCTGGCGCGTCACATAGTGCGGCATGACGAGGACCAGGGCGGAGCGGCCTTCTGGGGCCGTGAGCACCGGACCGCAGTGATGCCGTGCTCGCTGGCCGCCAGCGGATGTTTATGGACGGACACATGAAAGACACCTCCTTCCCAGCCCTGGCCCACGCCGAGCTGCGCAACACCCAGCTCCGCCGCAACATCCGCAAGGCCACCACTACCATCCGCGAGCGCACCGCCCGTGTGGCCGCCGAGCTGCCCGACTGGGAGGAGCTGCGCACCGCCGGCGCCGCCATCAAGCAGGCCACGATGCGCGAGCTGGACACGCATCTTCTCCAACTGGAGGAACGCGTCACCGCCGCCGGCGGCCAAGTCCACTGGGCGCGCGACGCGGAGGAAGCGCGCGAGATCATCATCGGCATCACCCGCCGCCACGACGCCACCCGCGTCATCAAGATCAAGTCGATGACCACTGACGAAATCGACCTTAACCCCGCCATGTCCGCCGCCGGCATCGAGCCGGTGGAGACCGACCTTGCCGACATGATCGTGCAGCTCGCCGGCGACACGCCGAGCCACATCCTGGTCCCTGCCATCCACCGCAACCGCGCCGAGATCCGCGAGCTGTTCGAAGAGAAGTTCGCCCACGGCAAGCTCACCGACAAACCCACCGACCTCACCGCAGCCGCTCGCCGCTACCTGCGCGACAAGTTCCTGCACACCCCGGTCGCCATCTCCGGCGCCAACTTCGCCATCGCCGAGACCGGCAGCGTTGGCGTTGTCGAAAGCGAAGGCAACGGCCGCATGTGCCTCACCCTGCCGCGCGTGCTGATCTCGCTGATGGGCATCGAAAAGGTGCTGCCCCGCTTCACCGACCTCGACGTGTTCCTGCAGCTTCTCCCACGCTCTGCCACCGGCGAACGCATGAACCCCTACACCTCGCTGTGGACCGGCGTGCGCCCGGGCGACGGCCCGCAGGAGTTCCACCTGGTGCTGCTGGACAACGGCCGCACCCGCATCCTCGCCGACCAGGCCGCGCGCGAGACGCTGCACTGCATCCGCTGCTCGCGCTGCCTCAACGTCTGCCCGGTCTACGAACACACCGGCGGCCACGCCTACAACTCCATGTATCAGGGCCCGATCGGCGCCATCCTCACCCCGCAGCTGCGCGGCTTCGAGGCGGCCGGCTCGCTGCCCTTCGCGTCGACCCTGTGCGGCCGCTGCTACGAGGTCTGCCCGGTCAAGATCGACATCCCCCGCATCCTGGTCCACCTGCGCGCCGGCGCTACCGAGGCCCGCCGCGCGTCGCACACCTTGGACCCCGAGGCGCTCGCCATGCAGGCCGTGCTGTGGCTGTTCGGCGGCCAGAACCGCCTCCGCCTGGCCCAAACCCTCGGCCGCGTCGCCCAGCGCGCCATCGCCCACGACGGCGTCATCTCCCGACTGCCCGGCCCGTTGCACGGCTGGACCGACACGCGCGACTTCCCCGCCCTGCCGCCGGAAAGTTTTCGGAGCTGGTGGAAGAACCGACCACCCGCCGCCCGGCACGAAACCTCAACGTCGGCCACCGCGCGGACCGCCGCGTGAGCGCCCGCGACGAGATCATCGCCCGCATCCGCAG
>CAXUIR010000049.1:0-1748 GCA_964251005.1 uncultured Acetobacteraceae bacterium
GGGCGTGGGCTTGACGTCGCGCGGGCCCACCGGCGTGGACGGGTTGACGATCACCACCGGCATCGCGTGGTCGCGCACCAGCGCCAGCACCGCCTGTTCGGCGTGGTATTTGGACTGCTTGTAGTGGCCGACGATCTTGTCCGGATGCACCTCGGTGGTCTCGTCGGCGACGGTGCCATCGCCCACCAGGCCGAGGGCGGCCACGCTGCTGCAGTAGACGATGCGTTCGACGCCCTGCGCCTGGGCGGCCAGCAACAGGGCGCGGGTGCCGGCGACGTTGGCCTGCATCATGCGGTCCGGGTCGGGCACCCACAGCCGGTAGTCGGCGGCGACGTGGAAGAGGTAGCGGCAGCCTTCGGCGGCGCGGGCGAGCGAGGCGGGGTCGGTGAGGTCGCCCTCGGCCAGTTCGGCCGGCAGGTCAGCGATGTTGCTGCGGTCGCTGCCCCGGCGGACCAGCAGGCGCAGCGTGTGGCCGCGCGCCAGCAGCGTGCGGGCAACGGCGGAGCCGACGAAGCCCGTAGCGCCGGTGATGAGGGTTGGGGGAGACGGCATGGCGGCGTTCCTAGCCGATCAACAGTGGGATGCCCATTGCTTGGGGCGCCCCTCAACGGAAGCGGCGAAAGCGAAGCAAGCGGTTCTTTTTTGAAAGAAAGAACCAAAAAACTTTTGGTCCCGTGGTGCGCGTCTGGTGAGGCGCCTCGTTCAGCTGTCCGCGACAGCGCTCATAAAAGTTTTTTGGTTCTTTTTTTCAAAAAAGAACTGCTTGCTTTCTTCCTGACCGACAATGGGCGGCGCAAGGACGTGAACCCGGTTCGTTGTTTTCAGAAGGAGGCGTTTCCTTGCTATACGCCGTCGATGCCCGGCAAAAAGACCAGCAACCCGCGCAACCTCGCGGTCACCCTGCGCACCTCGCGCGGCCGCAGCCCGGCGCAGCAGCGCTGGCTGGCGCGCCAGCTCAACGACCCCTACGTGGCCGCCGCCCGTGCCCAGGGGTACCGCTCGCGCGCCGCCTTCAAGCTGATCGAGCTGGACGAGCGGTTCCATCTGATCACCCGCGGCTGCCGGGTGCTGGACCTGGGCGCGGCGCCTGGCGGCTGGACGCAGGTGGCGCTGCAGCGTGGGGCAGGGTCCGTGGTGGGGGTAGACCTGCTGCCGATCGAGTCGATCTCCGGCGCCACGCTGATTCAGGGCGACTTCGACGACCCGCAGATGCCGGCGCGATTGCGGGAGCTGATGGGCGGTCCGGCCGACCTGGTGCTGTCCGACATGGCGCCGAACACCACCGGCCACGCCGGCACCGATCACATCCGCATCATGGGGCTGGCCGAGCTGGCGCTGCACTTCGCCTGCTCGGTGCTGAGCCCGGGCGGGGCGTTCGTGGCCAAGGTGTTCCAGGGCGGCTCCGAGCGGGACATGCTGGTGCCGATGAAGCAGCGCTTCGCCACGGTGAAGCACGCCAAGCCGCCGGCGAGCCGGAAGGAGAGCAGCGAGCTTTACGTGGTGGCGCAGGGGTTTCGGGGCTGACTTCCGCGAAGTAGCGGTTCGACGGCTAAGGAAGGCAAGCGCTTCTTTTCGAGAAGAGGAAGCAAAAAGCCTTTGTTGCGGCTGTCGCGGACGGTTGAGACGACACGCGTTCGGGACGCACACCTACCGGGGACACAACGTAAACATCTTGCACGCCCCGCCGTTTCTAACATAAAACGGAGCAAAAGCGGGGCCCACCAAGTTTTTGGGTCAATATGACCCGC
>CAXUIR010000049.1:1758-6841 GCA_964251005.1 uncultured Acetobacteraceae bacterium
ACCATCTTCCACCCCCCGCCTTTCCGCACTAAACCGTCAGCAAAGGCGGGGCACACAATGTTTGTCGATCATTCTGCACCGCGTCCAATCCGCCGTGGTCCGTCCGCAGCGCCAAAGCTCGCCTACATCGACGCGCTGCGCGGCTACGCGGTGCTGCTGGTGATCACCGCCCATGTTGGCGGGATGCTGGCCCAGCTGCCCTATCCTCTGAAGAAGCTGACGAACTACGGCGTGAGCGGCGTGCAGCTGTTCTTCCTGCTCAGTTGCGTGACCTTGCTGCTGTCCTGGCAGGCCGACCAGGCCCGTGGCAGCGTCAACCTGAAACGCTTCTGGTTTCGCCGCTTCTGCCGCATCGCGCCGATGTACTACCTCGCGGCCGCCTTTTATTTCTGGGCCGAGCCGCCGGCCGGCGGGTTCGACCCCGGCCGCCTGCTGGCGAGCCTGCTGTTCGTGAACGCCTGGCACCCGGCGCTGACCAGCCTCCTCGCCGGCAACTGGCAGGTCGTTCCGGGCGGCTGGAGCATCGGCGTGGAGATGAACTTCTACCTGCTGTTCCCGCTGATCGCGGCCCAGGCGCGGTCGATGCGGACGGCACTGATGTTCGCTGCGCTGGCGTTGCTGGCGGGCTCGGCGGCCAACCTGCTGGTGGCGGAGCATTTGCCGCCGACCCTGGCGCAGGAAAGCCGGGAGCGGTTCCTGTTCTTCTGGCTGCCGAACCAGATCGTCGTCTTCGCCCTCGGCACCGTGCTGCACCAGGCGATGGGCCTGCTCGGAACGCCCCGCTTCTGCGGTGTAGCCGGCTTCCTGCGGCGACGCAGCACCGCCATCGTCATCGCCTGCGTCGCCGTGAGCATCCTGGCGGCGAACCTGCCGCTGCCGCAGCGCCTGCCGGTGGCGCTGCCGTTGCTGCTGCCAACCTACGTCGTGGCGTCGCTGATCTACATGGTCCTCGTCGCCACGCTGGCGAACGCCCCGGCCAGCCCGTTCGTCAACGAGGTGGCCTGCTCCTTCGGCAGGGTGAGCTTCAGCGCCTACCTCCTGCACTTCTTCGTGCTGCACAGGCTCTGCCTGCTGATGCCTTCGGTGTTCGACCGCTCGGCCACCGGCTGGCACGCCATACTGGTCTGCGCGGCGCTGTGGGCAGCAACCGTGCCGATCACCTACGGCCTGTCCAAGGTAACCTTCCAGTTCGTCGAGCAGCCTTGCCAGGAAGCGGGCGCGCGCCTGCTGCGGCGCCGCTGGTCCGTGTCTGCCCTGGCGGGAGAGCAGTTGTTGCCAGCGTTCGCTCAGGCGGCAGCAAGCAAGGAAGGCCTTCTTTTTTGAAAAAACGAAGGAAAAAACTTTTATTCCCTGCGCTGTTGCAGGCGCTTCGGCCTGTCCGGACATGCGTCGCCGTGCGGCAGCCAAGGAGACAAAAGTTTTTTGGTCCTTTTTTTCCAAAAAAGGACTGCTTGCTTTGCCCTTTTCAGCCTCGGCGACATGCGGGCCCATGATGTTCCGCACCAAGAGGGTCTACACTGTTATCGCAACGAACAAGTAGGCAGTCGATGACGCAGGCGACGCAGATCAGGCCGGACTTCGAGCGCATCCGCCTTGCCCGCGGCGAGACCAGGTCCGCCGAGCGCCTGGCCGCCCATTACGAGGTGGAAACGCGGCTTGCCGGCCAGCTCGCAGGCTCCGAGCGGCAGGAGCGGTCCAGGCTCTACGCGGACGTCTACCGCCAACTGTTCGAGGCGGTGCCGGACCACCCGCAGCACCGCCCGGACCGCGCCATCCGGCAGGACCGCATCCGCGCGCAGGCCGCCTGGCTGCAGCGCTGGCTGGCGCCGGACGCCACCTACGTCGAAATCGGCTGCGGCGACGCGGCGCTGACCAAAGTGGTCGCCGCCGGCGTGCGGCGCGCCATCGGCGTGGATGTCACCGAGGTCCTCATCGCCGGCGAGGCGCCGCCAGCCTTCAGCTTCCTGCTCTCGGACGGCATCACGCTCGACCTGCCCGACGGCAGCGCCGACCTGGTATACTCCAACCAGCTGATGGAACACCTGCACGTGGAAGACGCCGTCGCTCAGCTGCAGGAGATCCACCGGGTGCTCAAGCCCGGCGGCGCCTACGTGTGCTGCACGCCCAACCGCCTGTCCGGGCCGCACGACATCTCAGTCTACTTCGGCGCCACGCCCACCGGCTTCCACATGCGCGAGTACGACCACCGCTCGCTCAGCCAGGTGTTCCGTTCGGTGGGGTTCTCCGACGTGCGCGCGCTGCTCACGGCGAAGGGGCGCAGCTTCCAGATACCAACTGCGCTGGCCGGCGCAGCCGAGGCTTGCCTGGAGGCGCTGCCGGGCAAGGTGCGCGCCTGGCTGACGTTACGGCCGCAGGTGAGCAATCTTTTGGGTCTCACGCTGATTGGGCGGAAGTGAAGCAAGCGGTTCTTTTTTGAAAAAAAGAACCAAAAAACTTTTGCTTCCGCTGTCGCGGAGGTTTCTGCAACGCGCGCGCAAGGTGACAAACGTTTTGGGGTTCATTTCTTCAAAGAAGAACTGCTTGCTTCGCCGCCGTCACGAACGCCCGGATGAGCGCCGGCTGCTTCAACCCGGGCGCGCTCTCCACGCCTGACGACACGTCCACCGCCGCAGCACCACTCTGCACCACGGCCTGCCGCACGTTGGCCGCCGTCAGCCCTCCGGCCAGCATCCAGCAGAACGCCGGCGCGTAGCCGGACAGCATCGCCCAGTCCACCGCCACCGCGTTGCCGCCGGGCCGGTCAGCGCCCGCGGGCGGCTTGGCCTCGATCACCAGGCGGGACGCCTCGCCAGCGTCGGCAGGCAGGTCCGCCAGCGCAGACACGCCGACCGACCGCCAGACCGGGACGCCGAAGCGCGTGTGGACCTCGTCCACCCGAGACGCCGGCGCGTAGAGCTGAAGCGCGTCGAGCGGCACCGCGTCCAGCACGCGGGCGATTGCGTCGTCCGCAGGGTCGACGAACAGGCCGACGCGCAGCGGACCGCCCGCCAGCCGCGACGACAGCGCGGCTGCCCGGGCGGCGCCGACGTTGCGGGGGGAGCGGTCGAAGAACACGAAGCCGACCCAGTCCGCGCCGGACTGTGCGGCCGCGTCGAACGCGGCCTCGCTGTTCACGCCGCAGATTTTTACCTGCACCACGGCCGGCTGCCGCCGCCGGCGGCTATTTCGGCCCGGCGAGCGCGGGGCGTACCGGCTGGGTGCGGGCGAAGCGCGAGGCGGGTTTCGGGTCGTGCACCTTCAGGGCGGCTTCCAGCGCTGCGGCCCGGCGTTCGGCGCGGCGATGCCGGGCGCGTGCCGCCAGCGTTCCGAACCACACGAACAGCGCGCCCAGGAAGAAGAACAGCCCCGAGGCCACCAGGATGGCGATGGACACCGGCACCTCGATGCTGAGGTCGGTCGGCCAAAGCCCCAGCGGCACCGGCTGCGGGTTCGACAGCGCGAACACCGCCAGCAGGATCAGAAACGGCAACAGGAACAGGACGCGCAGCATTTCGAATGTGTCCCGACGAGTTGTGCACGAGCCAGAGGCCCAGGAGACAAAAGTTCTTGGTTCCTTTATTCAAAAAAGAACCGCTTGCCTTTCTAAGCCGAAGCCCGAACCCGAGCCTTCTCGGCGACCGCCCGGTTAACCCGTTCCCGCAAATCCTTGCCCGCCTTGAAGAACGGCACCGCCTTCTCGTCCACCGGCACGGCTTCCCCGGTGCGCGGGTTGCGTCCGGTGCGCGCGTCCCGCCGCTTGATGGTGAAGGCGCCGAAACCGCGCAACTCCACGCGTTCGCCGCGGGTGAGCGCGGCAGAGATCTCGTCGAACACGGTGCCGACGATCAGCTCCACGTCGGGCGCGCGCAAGTGGGGGTTGGCTGCCGCAAGTTCGGCGATCAGTTCCGACCTGGTCATCGGCACGTGCCGGCAGGCGCCTTGCCGGGCCCAGCCGCTCCCCCTAGTTCCGCACCTGCGAAGGCTGCCAGAGCGCGTAGAACCCGTCAACGCGCAGTGCCTGGCCGACCGCCGATCCCAGCCCAGAGTGCTCACCCAGCAGCAGGCCGAGCAGGCTGGTGGGCGCAAACTGCTGATACCAGTTGCCCTTCACCACGTCGCTGACCGGCAGGCTCGCATCCAGGCCGCGTGTCTTCTGCATCCAGCGCAGCGCCTGCTGTTCGCCGCCGATCTCGTCGATCAGGCCAAGGCCGAGCGCCTGACGGCCGGTATAGGCGCGGCCGTCGGCGAGCTGCTTCACGCGGGCCTTGTCCATGTGACGGCCGGCGACGACGATGTCGACGAACTGGTCGTAGAGTTCGGCGACCAGGCCCTGCAGGTAGTCGCGCCCGGCCGGCGAGAGCGGCTGGGTGAAGCTGGGCTGGCCTTTCAGCGGGCCGGAGACCAGCGGGTCGGCACGCACGCCGAGCTTGCCGAGCAGGCCGGAGACGTCGCCGGTCTCCAGGATGACGCCGATCGAGCCGGTGAGCGTGCTCTCGCGGGCGACGATGTGGGGCGCGCCGACGGAGATCATGTAGCCGGCCGAGGCCGCGGTGCCGTCCATAACGGCGACCACCGGCTTGGCGCCGGCGAGTTGCGCTACCGCGTCGTGGATGCCTTCGCCGCCGCCGACGTCGCCGCCCGGCGTGTCGAGGTGGAGGAGCACGGCGCGGACGGACGGGTCCTGGCGGAGCTTGTCGAGCGCTTCAACCTGCTCGCGGCCGTCGCCGATGAGGCCGTTCACGCTGTAGCGGGCGACGTGGGCGCCGCCGAGCGAGGTGCGCCTGGGGACGGCGATGATGGCGGCGAGGACCAGGGCGGCGACGGCGAGGACGCGCCAGAAGGTGAGGCGGCGCTTGAGGCGCTGGCGGTCGATGAGGGCGTCGGCGTCCAAGGGCATCGGCGGGTCCTAATGACAAAAAGGCCAGGGGCTCTGCCCCTGGACCCCGCTAAGGACAGTCATCCTTAGAACCTATTTGTTTAAGGGTGTTGAGGCGAGGGCCAACTCGGCTGTAGCCAAGGCCCGTGCGGCCCCTCGTCTCAACACCCTTAGGCGAAGCGGGGTCTGGGGCCGACTGGCCCCAGC
>CAXUIR010000049.1:6851-11307 GCA_964251005.1 uncultured Acetobacteraceae bacterium
AGCGGGTCCAGGGCAGAGCCCTGGCCTTTTTGCTACTCGGCCTGCTGATTACGCCGACGGATCGCCGCCCCCAGGATGTCACCCAGCGAAGCCCCGCTGTCCGTCGTCCCGAACTCAGCCATCGCCTGCTTGTCTTCCTCGACCTCGCGGCCCTTGATCGTCAGCGACAGCTTGCGCGCGGCACGGTCGATGGCGGTGATCTTGGCGTCCACCTTCTCCCCAACCGCGAACCGGTCCGGCCGCTGGTCGCTCTTCTCGCGGGACAGTTCGGCGCGGCGGATGAAACCGGTCAGCACGTCGTCCACGCGCACCTCGATGCCGTTGGCCTGCACGGCGGTCACGATGCAGGTGACCACCTCGCCCTTCTTCACCTTGGACATGCTCTCGGCGAACGGGTCTTCCTGCAGCTGCTTCACGCCGAGCGAAATGCGCTCCTTTTCGGCGTCCACGTCCAGCACGCGGGCGGTGACCATGCCGCCCTTCTCGTAGGCGTTGATCGCCGTCTCGCCGGCCTCGTCCCAGGATAGGTCGGACATGTGCACCATGCCGTCGATCTCCGGTGCCAGGCCCACGAACAGCCCGAACTCGGTGATGTTGCGGATCTCGCCCTCTACGGTGCTGCCCACCGGGTGCTCCTCGGCGAACTGCTCCCACGGATTGCGCTGCACCTGCTTGAGGCCGAGGCTGATACGGCGCTTGGAGGCGTCCACGTCCAGCACCAGCACGTCCACCTCCTGCGAGGTCGCGACGATCTTGCCGGGGTGCACGTTCTTCTTGGTCCAGCTCATCTCGCTGACGTGGACCAAGCCCTCCACACCCGCTTCCAGCTCCACAAAGGCGCCGTAGTCGGTGATGTTGGTGACGCGGCCGCTGAACTTGCCGTTCGGCGGGTACTTCTCGGTGACGCCGTCCCACGGGTCGGCTTCCAGCTGCTTCATGCCCAGGCTGATGCGCTGAGTGTCGGCGTTGAAGCGGATCACCTGCACGCGCACCTGCTGGCCGATGGTCAGCGCCTCGGCTGGGTGGTTGATGCGGCGCCAGGCGATGTCGGTCACGTGCAGCAGGCCGTCCACGCCGCCGAGATCCACGAAGGCGCCGTAATCGGTGATGTTCTTGACCACGCCGTCGAGGATCATGCCCTCCTTGAGGCCCTGGATCAGCTCGCTGCGCTGCTCGGCGCGCGTCTCCTCCAGCACCGCGCGGCGGCTGACGACGATGTTGCCGCGGGCGCGGTCCATCTTGAGGATCTGGAACGGCTGCGGCATGCCCATCAGCGGGCCCACGTCGCGCACCGGGCGGATGTCCACCTGGCTGCCGGGCAGGAAGGCCACCGCGCCGCCGAGGTCGACGGTGAAGCCGCCCTTCACCCGCCCGTAGATGGTGCCGTTGACGCGGGTGTTGGCCTCGAACTGCCGCTCGAGCAGAGTCCAAGCCTCCTCGCGGCGGGCCTTTTCGCGCGACAGCACGATGGAGCCGTCACGGTCCTCGTACCGCTCGACGAACAGCTCGATCATGTCGCCAGGCTTGATCTCGGGCTTCTGGCCCGGCGGCGTGAACTCCTTCAGCGCCACGCGTCCCTCGGACTTCAGGCCGACGTCGACGATGGCGAACTCGTCGGTCAGGCGGACGACGCGGCCGGTGACGACGGAGCCGTCGAAGCCGGTGTCGCGGCCGAGGGTCTCGTCGAGCAGGGAGGCGAAATCCTCCTCCGGGCGCGAGGAGGGAGCGTGGGAGGCAGTCGGACGTTCGAGAACGCGTGCAGCGCTGGAAGCCATGTGGTGGGAGTGTTCCTGTCGTGAGCGTCCCGGCTGAGCCGGGTTCGGTCAGTGGTGTGCGCCCGTCCGGGAAAGCCCGGTGTCGGACGGCGTGCCTGCGGTGCAGGCCGGGTGAACGAAAACAGGCCCGAAGCCAGTAGGCCGGACCTGCACGCAGTGGGACATAATACAACAAAACGTTGAGTCAACATAAAACGCAGCTCGTGCCGCCCGGTGCGGCCGTGCTCAAGTGACCGGCAGACGCGACAACTTGTCGGGCAACGTTACGTGGCCACGCTGGCGCTGCCAATCGTGTCGGACGTCCGGCCACTCCCGGCCGGAGCTTAAGTCGGGGGCCGTTCTATTCGGCGCACCGTCTGTGTTCTGCCGCTCGAGAAGCACGGACCGCCCGGCCGGTCGCATGCATCGTCGGACATGACCCTGGTGATGGAACGGCCGATTATGCCGACCGTCTCAGGTTCCAACGGGTGACAGGCGAAGCAAGCGGTTCTTTTTTGAAAAAAAGAACCAAAAAACTTTGTTCTCTTGGGTAGGCGCTGGAGGAGACTTCGCGACAGCCGAACCAAAGCTCTTGTGCTTCTTTTCCAAGAAGCATCCCTGCCGGAGTTCGAGGGGTCAAGGGCCAGGACCGCTGGTGTTAGCACCCTATGAGAACTCGCCTTGGAGCAACTGCAGTAAGATCTGCATACCAGCGAGAATCATTGTTGTGCGCTACAAACGTTTGCGTCACATTCAATCCAGGGTTGAGACATTAGCGGTGAAGACACGCCATGGCACGAGTCTACCTGGGTGAGGTCTGGAACGGGCCGGACCAGCCGACCAAAGTGACCGGTTTCAAGGGAACGATCGAGTGGGTCTCCATGATCGGCGGCTCCATCCTCCCGGAAACTGGCGAAGACGTCCCTGACACGCTCATCGACGGCCAGGGCCGCTGCCCGGCGCGCCCCGCTTCACAGCAGGAGGGTCGCCCTGGCTGGTGGAACGCGCTATTGGACGAGCAGGTGCTGTTTCCGTCGTCCGGTTGAGTATGCAGTTCTCTTCGAGAGAAGAATGGCGGATCCGAAGTTCGGAGCGACCATAGTGGCCTAGAGGAGGGCTGCCTCCGACGTGCGATCGTCGTCTGGCCGTCCGGCCTGTTCAAGGCCAAACGGCCTACGGCGGTCGCTCCGCGAGCCTTGAGCAGGCCGGACGGGAGGGCTGACATCGAAGAAGGCAAGCGCCAGGTAATAAAGCTCTAAGCGTTGATGGTGTGGTATCAGCCGGGTCTGATGCTGTCTCACAGAAAGCAAGCAGTCCTATCTTGAAAAAAAGGACCAAAAAACTTTTGTCTCTGCTGTCGCGCGCTCTCCGGACAAGTCCGCGACAGCAGAGACAAAAGTTTTTTGCTTCTTTTTTTCAAAAAAGAAGTCCTTGCTTGCTTAGCTCCGAGAATTGGACACGCTCGGGTATCACTAGGTGAAGCGCCTCGTTCAGCTCTCCGCGACAGCGCGCGCAAAAGCTTTTTGCTTCTTTTTCTCGAAAAGAAGACGCTTGCTTACGCCCCCCGGGCGCGCTTCCGTCTGCGGTGCCGAGCGCGCGGCAGGTTCGCCGGCTGAGAAAACCGGAAGCTGATCTCCGGCCGCGACGCGGACGAAGCGCCCGCCTCCATCACCGAGACGCGTAGCAGGAAGCTGCCGCCCAGAATCGCCACCGCCGCCAGCCGGCTGCCCCCGGCACCGAACGCCAGGCTCGCCAGCTTGAGCCCGAGCGGCAGCACGGCGCCTAGCCCGGTGGCACCCACCGTCTCAACCACGCCCCAGCGTCCGTGCAGTGCCTCCTCCACGCCCGCCTCCCGGTAGGTGCGGTGCGAGCGCACGGTAGCGGCGAGCTCGATCGCCAGGGCCGCCACGCTGAGCGCGTCCAGCGCCCGGCGAGAGCGCGCCGGGCACCTGCCGAGCGACAGGGCCGCGGCACCCGAGGCGATGGACGAGCTGGCGAAGCGTATCGCCATCGACTGCGGCGCCGCCGCCCATAGCGGCGTGCTGGTGGCGGCGAGCAGCGAGGCGGTGTAGGTGGACAGCCCTGCCCCGGCGATGGCGGCCGGCAGTTGTGCCGCGCGCGCCAGGCGCCACGGCCAGCGCAGGCGTGGCCCGCAGTCGGCCACCCCCAGCCCGCCGGCGGCCACGAACGCCGGGCCGAAGAACGCGGTGAGGATCCAGGTGCCGATCGACATCGGCGAGGTACCCTTGGCGACCCGCCACATGTTGTAGAAGCGCTGCGGAGTGTGCAGGTCCCACACCAGCAGCGCCGAGCCCAGCGTGGGCGCCAGCAGGCCCAGGTAGCGGGAGCGCCTGCCCAGCGGCCGCCCCGCGCGCCCCTGCATCGCCTCGGCCGCGGCGCCGATGATGGCCGCACTGCCGGACAGGCCGGCCAGCATGACGTAGCCGCCCACCACCCAGTTGTTGAACGGCGCCGGCTTCAGCTGCGAGCGGCCGTAATAGGTGGGGCCGTCCCACTTGCCTGGCCGCTCGATGGTGTCGTGCGCGTCGCGGCCCACCTCCGGCGCCTCGTCGGGGTCGTGGGCGGCGGGCTTGCGCGGGTCGTGCGGCGGCAAGGCGTTCATGAGCGGCACCTTTTGGTTGGCGTTTGACGCGTGCGGGGGTCTCCTGGCGGGGCGGGCCCACCCCCCCGCCGGGGTGGCC
>CAXUIR010000050.1:0-3612 GCA_964251005.1 uncultured Acetobacteraceae bacterium
GTCATCAACCCGATCGCCGCAGCCGCCTGCTTGTCCCGCCCCCAAGCCGCCAGCGCGTTAACCCGCCCGTCCTTCACGTAGAACGCGGTGAACTCCGGCTTCTCCAGGTCGCCGTCGATCACCACCTCGTCCCACTCTTCCGCGTGGCCCACGTAGTCAAGCCGTTTCATGAAGTGGATGGTCCAGAAATACGGCACCGCGTCGTAGGTGATGGCGCTGCCCAGCATGTTCGCGGCCGCAACGCGTCCGTGCTGCTCGGCCACGCGCCAGTGTTCCACGCGGATCGCCGCGCCGTCGCCGCGGTAGGGAAACGCGGCGATGTCGCCCGCAGCGTAGATGCCGTCTGCCGCCCGCAAGCGCGCATCCACCGCCACGCCGCCGTCTTGCCGCAGGCTCATCCCCTGCAGGATGTCGGTGGCCGGCGAGATGCCCGAACCCACCACCACCAGGTCCGCGTCCAACGTGCCGCCGCTCTTCAGCCGCACACGTGCCACACGCTGCTCGCCCTCGAACGCGGCGACCCCCTCGCCCAATCGGAAAACGACGCCCTGGCTCTCGTGCACGCGGCGGAACGCGTCGCCCACCTCGCGGCCGAGCTGGCGCTCGAACGGTGACGCCTGGGGCGCCACCACGGTCACCGCCAGCCCGTGCTCCCGCAGGCTGGCCGCGGCCTCCATCGCGATGAAGCCGGCGCCTGCAACCACCACGGAGCGCGCGCTCTCTGCCGCCGTGGCGATCGCTTCGGCGTCCGCCGCCGAGCGGAGCAGGTGGACGCCCATCAGCTCCTCGCCGGGCACGCCCAGCCCGCGCGGCGTGCCGCCGGTGGCCACCAGCAACGCGTCGTAGGTCAGCGTGGGCGTGACGCCGTTGCTGAAGGTGATCGTGCGGCCGGCAGGGTCGACCCGGCTCACCCGCGCTGTCATCCGCTCGATCGCGTGCCGGTCGTAGAATGCCTGGTCTTGCAAGGGAGTCTTCTCGCCGCCCTGCTTGCCGGACAGCGCGTATTTGCTCAGCACCGTGCGGTCGTAAGGCAGCCTGTCCTCCTGGCCGACCATGATGACGCGGCCCCCGAACGCCTGCTCCCGCAAGGCCTGCGCCGCGGCCGCACCGGCGGCGCCATCACCCACGATCACCATGCAGCGCCGGTCGACGCCGCCGTGCGCGGGGTCGGCGGGGATGCGCTCGGACACTTCGCCGACGGTCACCATCAGCCGCCCGTTCGTCACGCGCACGTTGTAACGCGGCACGTCGTCGAGCGCCGGCGGTTCCAGCCGCTTGCCGGTGGTCAGGTCGAAGGCGGCCTTGTGCCAGGGGCAGATCACCGCACGGCCGTGCAGTACGCCCTCGTTGAGCGGGCCGCCGGCGTGCGGGCAGGTGTTGCCGATGGCGTGGCAGGTGCCTTCGACGCGGGCTAGCAGCAGCTTTTGCCTGTCGAGCTCGACGGCGCGCATGGTGCCTTCGGTGAGGGTGTTCTCTGGTCCGGCGTCGTATTCCATGGCGTGGGGAACGCGGGAGAAGCAAGCAAGGCCTTCTTTTTTGAAAAAAAGAAGCGAAAAACTTTTGCGCCTGCGCCTGCGCCACGGTGAGGCCAGGTTCTGCCAGCGTGTGTGCTTGCAGCACTATTCTTCTCCTTGGTGCAGGCGTGGAGGTAAGAGTTTTTTGGTTCTTTGTTTCAAAAGAAACCGCTTGTCTTGCCTTGCACGTCCTAAAAACCTGGCGTGATTCAGCCGACTCTCAGCACCTCCGCCCAACGGCTAAACATCGCCGCCTGTCCGTACTCCGCTTCCGCCTTCGCCCGGTTCGCCGCCCCGATCGCCCGAAGGTCGCCACTGAGCAGCGCGCGCAAGCCCTGGGCGAAGGCGGCATCGTCCACCGCGGTCACAAACGGCGTGTTCTCCTCGGCCACCATGGCGCGCACGTCGCCGACGTCTGTGCACACGGTTGGCAGGCCGCTCGCCATGGCTTCGAGCAGGGAGAGCGGCATCTGCTCGGTGTCCGACGACAGGGCGAAGGCGTCGAAGCTCGCCAGCCAGCGTTCCGGCTCGGTGCTGTGGCCGGGCAAGTGCGTGCGCAAGGCGATGCCCAGCGTGTACGCCAATGTTTGTAGGCCGGCGCGTTCGGGTCCGTCGCCGACGATGACGAGGCGGGGGCGCTGGGCAGCGTCCAGGCTGGCCACGGCACGCAGCAGGCGCGCGAGGTTCTTCTCCGGCCGCAGCGCCGCGATGGTGCCGAGCACGAGACCCTCGCCGGGCGGCAGCGCCATCGGCGCGGCGGCGCGGAAGCGGGCCAGGTCGATGCCGTTGGGGATGTAGTGCAGCGTGCGCGGCGGCAGGCGCCAGACATCCCCGGCGATGCGGTGCAGGGTGCGCGACGGCAGCACCACGTCGCTGCCGCGCAGTACTAGGCGGCGCGCCAGCACGCGGCGGCGTATCTGGGTGTTGCGTTCCTCCGGACCGAACCCGTCTTCGGCGTGCACGTGGCGCAGCCTTGCCAGGCGCGCGCCGGCCGCCCATTCCAGCGCGCCCCAGTTGCTGGTGACCACGCAGTCCGGCCGTTCGGCGGCGAGGAGGGCGCGGGCGGTGGCGACGGCAAGCAGCGCCGCGCCGCGCGCGTGTCCCGCGTCCGGAAAACGCACGTCGAGGCCAGCGTCGAGCTTCTCGCGGCAGGCGGTATCGCCGTTCAGCGAGATGACGAGGTGGCGGCACGCATCGCCCAGGTGGTTCGCCAGCGAGGCGAAGCGGACCTGCGCGCCGCCGACGCCGAACCCGGGGAACACCCAGGCGAGCCTTGGCCTGTCGCGCCAGGTCATGCGGGCTGGACGGCCTCCGGCGCCTCTGCCGCGTGCGGCAGCGGCAGTGCGGCGAGGTGGGCCAGGAAGCCCTCGAAGGCGAGCAGCAGCCAGATCGTCTGCGCGTGGTCGGCGCCGCTTGCGTGGGAGAGGAGCAGCCGGTCGATCGCGTCGGGGTCGAACAACCCGGAGTCCAGCATCGTCTCGCCGAGCAGCAGGGTGCGCAGCCGGGCCACGTCGCGCCGGAACAGTGGGGCCAGGTCGGAGGTGAATCCCTGTTTAGGGCGGTAGAGGATCTCGCGCGGCAGCAGCGGCTCCAGCGCGCGTTTCAGCAGGTGCTTGCCGCCGCCGGCGCCGATCTTCAGCGATGCCGGCAGGCTCAGGCCCCAGGAGAGAAACGCGTGGTCGAGGAAAGGTGCCCGCACCTCCAGCGAGGCGGCCATGCTGGCGCGGTCCACCTTGGTGAGGATGTCGCCGGGCAGCCAGGTGGCCAGGTCGGCGAGTTGCGCCTGCAGCACCGGGTCGGCCTCGTGGGCGTCCTCCATGAGGCTGCGCAAGGGGGCGTGCGGGTCGTGGCCGGCGAGGGCCGCGCGCAGGGTAGGGCTGAACAGGGCGTGGCGTTGCGCCGCGTGGGTGCGGGTCAGGGTGCGGGCGTAGCCGTGCGCCGCGTCCAGGCTCAGCTCGGTCAGCGTTGCCTTGGCGCGCAGGAAGCGGGGTGCCGCGTCGAGCTTGGGGTAGAGGGCGGCCAGCGTGCCGATGGCGCGGCGGCGCAGGGCGGGCGGCAGGTGGCGGCGCCCGCCGGAGACCAGGCTGTGCCAGCGGTT